>CALMXW010000142.1 GCA_937871115.1 uncultured bacterium | reverse complement strand
ACCGTATTTTTTTGCGCCATTACTGAAGATGAAGTCTGAGAGGGCTGGGAAATTTGATTTGATGTAGCAATACCTCGCATCTCGAGGCGTATCGCTTCTTGCGAAATACTTATTTCTTTTGAAAGTACTTCCATGAAATGCTCCTGCTCTATCGGACTTCGTATCGCAGCAATGAGCGGAAGAACTTCTTTTCGCGCTTGTGCTCGAAATTCTCCCACATCTTTTGCGCGGCGTTTGAGAATTTTCAAAAAGAATGGCACCACGTGCTCGGCATTTTTTACGCTCTTCTTCCACTCTTCCGGAGATTCGCGAGCAAAGTCTGCTGGATCTTTTCCCTCTGGAATTTCCGCAGCGAGTGGCTCCATGCCGATGCGAAGTGCGAGCAACGCACCGCGCTTTGTGGCCAAAAGCCCGGCACCGTCGCCATCGAAACCAAAGACGACCTTATCAGCAAAACGCTTGAGCAGCAGAAGATGCTCTTCGGTGAGTGCTGTCCCTGACACCGCGACGGTATTGGTGAGTCCGATCTGGTGCGAGAGGATGATGTCCATTTGCCCTTCCACAAGGAGAGCGAACCCATGTTCACGAATCCCCTTCTTTGCCACATCGAGCCCGTACAAAATTCGAGACTTGTTGTAGAGAAGCGTCTCTGGGCTGTTTACATATTTTGCGCCTTCTTCCTTTCCCCCCTCGACTCCGCTCGGGACGAGAAAAATCCTTCCCGAAAATCCGACCGTGCGCCCCGCACTATCAGAAATCGGAAACATAATCCGCGAACGAAATCGGTCGTACCATCCGCGCCTGCCCTCTTTCGAGCGCAACACGAGACCAGCTTTTTCCATCTCTTCGCCGGTATATTTTTCTTTGGAAAGATGTTTATGGAGCTCGTCCCACGCGTCGGGCGCAAAGCCAAGATAAAAATCCTCTGCGGTCTTGGCGTCGAGTCCGCGTTTTTTGAGATACACCAATGCCTCTTTGTTTTTCACCAGCTCGGCATGAAAAAAGTCCGCGGCTTGAGAGAGAATTGTATACATTTGTTCTTTTTCGTCGCGATCTTCTTTCTTCCCACCGTAGACGACCTCCACCCCCGCACGCTCGGCGAGGACATGGAGCGCGCCCATAAAATCGAGTCCTTCTATTTCCTGCACAAAAGTAAAAGCGTCGCCACCTTTGCCACACCCAAAACAATGAAAAGTCCCTCTTTCCAAACTCACTGAAAAAGATGGTGATTTCTCATTATGGAATGGGCACAACCCTTTGTAATTTATTCCCGCTTTACTAAGCTTCATGTAGGAAGAAACCACATCCACGATAGAGAGCCGCGATTTGATTTGTTCTACAGTGGTGGACATATTACGTAGCGAAATTTCCTTGACTTATTTTATCTACTTGCTGTAGTGTAACTACAAACGGCTTCGGCCCTCCCCGCAAGGGGTAACACTGCGTGAATTTCTCTAGACAACCCTCTGTTGAATCTCTTTCGCAGCGAGAAGTTTTTTTTCATTCGAGACATTCGACGAAAGGATTTCAAGAAGTTGCGAGTATTCTTTGTCTTCTTCGGCGATAACCTTAAGCGCAGTACCAGGAGAAAGCTTCCATCGGTTCTGTCTCAGCTCGAACCAATATTGTATCGCCTTTTCGAAAAAGACGCCCAAGTGGTAAAAGAATACACCATGATTCTCTGTGGCATCTTCAAGTTTCCGAAGGCGCCGCGTGATGAAACTCTTGCGATTACTGATTTCTTTTTCTGCAAGATTTCTCCCTTGCTTGTATACTTCCTGTACTTTCTCGAGAAGAGCTTTGCCTTGTCCGTCAATATCGTACACCACTTTCGCAATTTGCAGAGTACCATCAAAGATTCTAATGACTTCCTGAGTTGGTGTGGAGATTAACAAAGTGTCCACATCGATAAACTGCCCTTCTATCTCCTCACTCCCCGACTCGACACTTGTATCCACCAACACCACAAAGTCCCAGTCGCTTTGTGGTGTTGCTTTTCCGCTTGCTCGCGATCCGTAAAGAATGAGAGCAACTGGCTGATATTTGTCTACAAGATGCGCAATAATTTTTTCTTCTGTGTTGTTATTGCTCATGCAGATTATTTTTTTGTTGCCAATTTTATCGCCTTCTCAAGCTTCTTGTCGAAAGTAAGCGTCGAATATTCCGAAGATAATGAGAGGAGCATCGTGTCAGTAAACGAGAGGTGTTTTTCTGGGATCTCAGCAAAATACTTTACCGTCTCAAGGAAGAGATCATTCTCGCAATAGAGAACCCGCGTGTCGGAGTTGTGGAATACCACTTCAAGAAAATTCTTGACGACGCCTTTTCCTGCACGCATTGCGAGAACAGAACATACTTCGCTGATTACGTACTCTGGAACAAGATATGGTTGTGGTACCTGTGCCAATAAGTCAACTGCCTTTTTATGTTGACTGTCAGCGATGTGCAGATAGGCAATCCAAATACTTGAGTCGAGAATTGTCATTTTGTTCCGTAAACAATTTCATCTACTTTCTTGCTCAAATCTCTGTCTTTTGTGGAAAACTGAACTTTCTTAAAGTCATCAAATGTGTACTTTGGAAGTTTCTTTTGAGAGACAATCGGATGAATAGAAAATACCGGACGGGAATTTCGAACAACCGTAAAATGCCGCCCCTTGTTGGCTTCTTCAGAAACTCTCTTCAAACTCTTTTGAAGCTCTTTAATGCCGATGATAGTTTGGATCATATTGGTAAACTTTTAGGTTATACCTTTAGTATACTACTAAAAGATTCTTCGTCAATGAATTTACAAGAGTTATCGCCAACCGCCCCAAGTCTTTCGACACGGGGCGGTTTTCCCTACTCTTCTATTCTGCTGCTACTTTCTTCGCTTCACGCTCGGCTCTTTCGCGAAAGCCGGTACCTGCTGGGATGAGACGGCCGATAAGAATATTTTCTTTGAGTCCGGAGAGGTCGTCTACTGCGCCCTTTACTGCGGCTTCGATGAGAATTCGAGAAGTGTTTTGGAATGCGGCGGCAGAGAGGAAGCTTCGCGTGGTGAGAGAAATGTCCGTGATACCGAGAACGATGGTGTCGCCTCGAGCTTCTGCGCCCCCTTCGGCTCGTACGCGATCGTTCTCAAGCACGAGTGGTGTGTTCTCTACGATCTGCCCGATGTTGAAGCGAGTATCTCCGGCTTCGCGAATGACACGGCGAGAGAACATCTGGCGGACAATAACCTCGAGGTGTTTTCGATCGATCGATGCACCCTGAAGCTCATACACTTTTCCGACTTCGGTCATGATGTAGCTCTCTGCTTTTTCTTTGCCTCCGTGTTTGAAGATTTCGCCAATGTCTGCGGCACCGTCGGTAAGGACATCGCCCTTGCCTACTTTGTCGCCTACAGAAACCACTGACATGCGGCGCCAGTCGGTGATGTATTCTTCTTCACCATTCTTCTCTTTTCCTTTCGCACCCTCACCGAGAACTTTGATGGTGAGGTCTTTGCCGTCATTTTTTACATACGTCACTTCGCCTTCGACATGAGAGATGATAGCGTTGGAACGAATCGTGCGCTTCTCGAAGATTTCTTCAACGCGAGGGAGGCCGGCGGTGATGTCTCCACCCTGCTGTGCGATGCCTCCCGCGTGGAAAGTACGCATAGTAAGCTGTGTACCCGGCTCGCCGACCGCCTGTGCGGCCACGACACCGACTGCTTCACCCATCTTCACGAGCTCGTTTCGTGCGAGGTCGAGACCATAGCAGAGACGGCAGATTCCGTGAATCGATTTGCAAGAGAGTGCGGAGCGAACCATGACTTCTTCGATGCCCGCCTCTTCGATTTCTTTTGCATCATACTTTGTGAGCATCGCGCCACGCTTCCATGTCTTCGTCCCTGTTTTATCTGTGAGTTCTTTTACCAAGATACGGCCGCGGAGATATTTCGAGAGCGGGATTTCAAAGCCCTGCACAGAAACTTTCGTGATGCGGATCCCCTGCTTGTCGCCACAGTCTTCCTGAGAAATGATGACGCTGTCGGAGACGTATACGAGACGGCGAGTGAGGTATCCAGACTTCGCGGTCTGAAGCGCGGTGTCGGCGAGACCCTTTCGAGAACCGTGAGAAGACATGAAGTACTCGAGCGGAGAGAAACCTTCGCGGTTTGACGGAATGATTGGGAAGTCGATAGTGCGGCCGGTGGTAGAAACGATGAGTCCTTTCATACCGGTCA
>CALMXW010000141.1 GCA_937871115.1 uncultured bacterium | reverse complement strand
GCAAAGAAGCAGAAAGCGAAGAAAGCATCTCCGAAAAAAGTTGCACAACCAGCTAAAAAAACGGCTACGAAAAAAAAGATAATGAAAAAACCAGTCCGCCCTACAAAAGTAAAACCAGCAAAAGTTTCAAAAGTTGTAAAGAAAGCAAAGCCGGTAAAAAAAGTTCAGCAAAAAGCAAAACGCGTTGAGCCAAAGGCCGCGAAGAAAAAAGTTGTGGTGGCGAAGCATGCCGTCAAAGTCAAAGCGCAAAAAGTTGAGAAGGCTCCGAAGGGAAGAAAGTCAAAACAGCATGTTCGCCCAGCCTACTTGGCACGCGAAGGAGATGAGAAAAATGTGACAAGTGAGGAAGGGGATTCAAAATTTGAAGCCCCAGAGCCTCGACGCCTCAAGCCGGAAGAATGGGAGCCAAAGGCAGAGCTCCTCATTACAAAGGGGCGTGAGCGTGGCTTCGTGACATACGATGAAATCTTGCGCGAGTTTCCAAATATTGAAGAAGATATTTTCTTCCTCGAAAATCTGTATGAGAAATTCACCCAGTCAGGCGTAGACGTGCTCGAAGGCGGTGGCTTGCTCGAAGACACTGATAGTCTCATAAAAAAATATTCTGTAAAAGCGAGCTCATCTGGCGATTCAATCCAGATGTATCTTCGCGAGATCGGCCAGTACCCGCTCCTCTCTGCTTCCGAAGAGCGCACTCTCGCTCAGCGCATCGAGAAGGGTGACGAAGAGGCGAAAAATCTTCTTGCAAAAGCCAATCTCCGTCTCGTGGTCTCTATCGCAAAAAAATATGTTGGTCGCAGTCCGGATTTGACTTTGCTCGACCTCATCCAAGAAGGAAATCTTGGTCTTTTCAAGGCGGTAGAAAAATTCGAGTGGACGAAGGGTTACAAATTTTCAACCTACGCTACCTGGTGGATTCGCCAGGCGATCACTCGCGCCCTCGCCGACCAAGCCCGCACCATCCGTATTCCGGTGCACATGGTAGAGACAATTGCGAAGTATAAACAAATTTCGCGTAGGCTTTCACAAGACCTTGGGCGCGATCCGCTCGCTTCTGAAATCGCTACCGAGATGGGTGTCGACGTAGAAAAGATTCACCACATCGGGAGCATTATCCAAGACACCGTTTCTCTCGAAAAACCAATCGGCGACGACGAAGACAAATCCACACTCGGAGAATTTATCGCGGATGAAAAAATCCTCGCGCCAGACTTCGAAGTTTCTCGCAGGATTCTCACCGACCAGGTGCGAGATGTGATGGGCGACCTCTCTCCCAAAGAGCGTCGTATTCTCGAGCTTCGCCACGGCCTCACCGACGGCATTACACACACCCTCGAAGAAGTGGGCAAGATGTTTGGTGTGACACGCGAACGCATCCGCCAGATCGAAGCCAAAGCGCACGAAAAAATCCGCCAGCACCCGAAATCGGAGAAATTGCGCGGGTACTAAAAACCCTTGAATTTCATTGGATTTTACGAAAAGTGCGAGCCTATTGACTCGCACTTTTATATCCGTATAATAGGCAATACGTTCATTGATAGGACGCGCTTTTTATAAGCGCTGACATACTTAGAATTAAGCACCAAAAATAGACGTAAATTGGAGCAAAGAGGTTTATCGCGAGTAAACTTTCTTTTGTTCCGCTCAAATAAACAAAAAGATCTTTGATCTTACTTTTAGAGTTTGATCCTAGCTCAGGATGAACGCTGGCGGCGTGGATAAGGCATGCAAGTCGAATGCTCGCAAGAGCATGGCAGACGAGGTAGTAACGCGTAGATACGTACCCCGAAGTCGGGCATAACCCATCGAAAGGTGGGATAATTCCCGATAATCCCGCGAGGGCAAAGTTTTTCGCTTCGGGAACGGTCTGCGTAGTATCAGCTAGTTGGTAGGGTAACGGCCTACCAAGGCGACGACGCTTAGGGGAGCTGAGAGGCTAACCCCCACCAAT
>CALMXW010000140.1 GCA_937871115.1 uncultured bacterium | reverse complement strand
TTGTTAAACATTTTATATTTTGTTTACTGGGTAGATTCTCTTAATTTTTTCAAAAAAGAGCATGAGAATCACTATCGCTATCCACACGAAACCGAACACTGCAAACGTTATTCCATTACTTTCTTTTATTATAAAGAGATTGAAGGCAGTATGCAATACAATAGCTGTGATTATTCCTCCGATTACATACGCTATCTCCGTCATTTTATCTTTGTAAAAAGAAAGCCCGATAGAAATCCCGATTGCTGCTGAAGAAATCGTGTGTAAGAGACTTGCACCAATGAAACGCACATCTCCAGTAATCAAAGTTTCAGTTATATTTCCGGCTTGGAGAGGGTGAAATAAGAAAATCGTATTTTCTAGCGCAGCAAACCCGAGGGCGGCTGTCATCATATAAATAATCGCATCTATTGGCTCATTCGTTTCTTTTTGTCTAAGTGCCACAATCCACGCAGCACCAAATTTAAAGAATTCCTCGATTCCAGCCCATAAAAAGAAAGTAAATGATTGATGTGTCGGGTCGCTTACCCACTGCTGGAGAGGAATTACGAGCGGTACTGCGATCATCCCCGCAAGGAAGGTCGCCATGATAAGCCCTCGAGGCTCTGGCCTCTTTCGGTCTTCTCGTAGCCAAAAAAGAAGCCATATGAGGGCGGGCACAACTCCGCCGATGAGAGAAAAAAATACTACACTTGATGGTATATCAAAGCTCATGAGTTTTCTTTAATGGGCCACGGCTCGACCATAAGTAGATTTTTTGTATCGGGAAGTGTCGACCAAAGCTCCTCGGTAACAAATGGAATGAATGGGTGAAGAGCTGTTATAAGTGTGCGAAGTGTGTGGTGGAGAAATTGTGCTCGAGATTTTTTCTCTTCTTCACTTGCTTCACTTGGGGCAGAGCCGGGGGTTTGGTTTCCGAGAATCGTCTTACTATCTTCGATAATTTCATCTGCAAGTCTGTGCCATGCGTAGTGATAGAGTTTCTCACTCGCAAGGTGAAATTTTAAATCAGCGAGTTCGTTCGTTACCTCTGTGAGTAGAGTGTCGAGTTCTTTTTGGAGTTCTGTATCTTTTGCAGTAAATGCTTTGAAATTTTTTTCACATGGGTAGCTTTCTGTATTTGAAAGGATGAATCGCGTGATATTCCAGAGTTTATTGCAGAAGTGTTTGTATCCTTTTATTTTTTCGAGAGAAATTTTGCTGTCAGTACCTGCGCCTGTTCCCACAACGAGGGCCATACGACCGGCGTCCGTTCCAAATTCGTTCGCAACATCAATCGGGTCTATGCCGTTCCCGAGAGACTTAGACATCTTTTTACCTTGCCCATCGCGTACGGTTCCATGGAGGTACACGGTGTGAAATGGAATACTTCCAAGAGCATATCCAGTCATGAGAATCATGCGAGCAACCCAAAAG
>CALMXW010000139.1 GCA_937871115.1 uncultured bacterium | reverse complement strand
GGTGAACGTAAAAGTAAAGCTTATCGTTCCAGTCGCTCTCGAAGAAAAACAGCGCTTTGCTATCCGCGAAGGAGGCAAGACTGTCGGAGCAGGAGTAGTAGTGAAGATAACTGCATAAACACGAATAATGGCCACGAAACCGAAAACAACCGAGAAATCGGCACCAAAAAAGAAGACAGAAAAGAAAGCCGAGGAAATCGCAAAGCTTCGTATTCGCGTACGCGCTTTCGAGCACAAGATCTTGGACGCTTCGGTGAAGCAGATAATCGACACCGCCCTCCGCTACGACGCTATCATTGCCGGCCCAGTACCGCTCCCAACTGAGATTAAAAAGTATACAGTAAACCGCTCTACGTTTGTCCATAAAGACGCTCGCGAACAATTCGAAATTCGTACGCACAAGAGACTTGTCGATATCATGAATCCAAACGGAAAAGTTATCGAGGCGCTTACAAACCTCTCTCTTCCATCTGGGGTGAATATTGATGTGAAGATGGTGTAGTACTCTTATGAATCCGTCTCTCCAGCAAAGGCTCCCGTGGATTATCGTACTCGTCGTTATTCTTGGTCTGGTCTTCTTTTGGTGGAAGGGTGTAAACAATCCCCAATACAAAGGTGCTCCACAAGAAATGGCGAGTACGACGCAAGAGTCTCCCGCTTCTACTACGACACTACCAGTCGTTAAGAAACCTATTCCGCTTCCAGTGAAAGCTGCGGTGAAAAATCCTGTCGAAAATCAGTTTGCTTTCTCTACTTCCGCTACTTCCAGCTCGGGCACAAGCACTCCTGAGTTTCCAACCCTGGTAATACATCTTCCGCCAAATATAGAAGGCACTCTGACTCTTACCTTGGATGCGACAACGACGGTTTATTTTGTTACAGATTCGTGCGATTGCCAGGCGCAAATGCAGCAAATCTTTGCAAATCTTTCCGTTGCCTTGGAACAGCTTAGCAAAGTCCTCGTCCTCTTGAGTGCTGAGATTCCAAAAATGGGACTGAAGTAGTTTTTCGCTCGATGACCATATACAACAAAAGAGAATCTTTCGTCCTTTTCTTGGGAGACATTTTCTTTCTCGTGGCTTCTCTGTGGCTCACGCTCTTTCTTCGTGCACTCGAAATTCCAAGTCAAGAAATATTTCTCGCCCACCTTGAGCCGTTCTCACTTCTCTTTGTTGCGTGGATTGCGGTGTTCTATATCTTCGGCCTGTATGGAAAGCACACGCTCTTCTTCAAAACACGTCTTCCGTTTCTCCTTCTCGATGCCCAGCTTTTAAACGGAGGCATTGCGGCGCTTTTCTTCTACTTCATTCCTTTCTTCGACATCGCTCCGAAAACCATTCTTCTTCTCTCTTGTGTTGTTTCGTTCTTCCTCATACTCTTGTGGCGAATGAAAATTGCGACCCTTCTCGGTTTTCGCCGCCGAGAACGAGCTATTCTGATTGGGGCGGGGAGCGACAAAGACTTGCTCTATAAAGAGGTGCGAGGGAATTCTCGTTATGCATTTACTTTCGTCACTTCTCTCGATATCAACAAGATAGATGGAATTAATTTCGATGAAGATATTTTGAAGCCCGTGCAGACGGAGCGCGTGTCGGTCATTGTCCTCGACTTTAGTAGCGATAAACTTTTACCGCTTTTACCGCACTTCTACAATTTGCTTTTTGCCGGGGTCCGATTTTTTGACATCAACACGGTGTACGAAGAAATTTTCGACCGCGTCCCCGTTTCTTCGCTTCACCACTCTTGGGTGCTTAAAAATATCTCGGCATCATCTACGCGCGGGTATGACTTTTTGAAGCGCGCGATGGACATCCTTGCTTCTTTTCCACTCTCAATTCTCTCTCTTCTTCTTTTTCCGTTCGTGTATTTGGCCATGAAGTGGGAGGATGCGGGGCCTATTTTTACAAAACAAGTACGCGTGGGTAAGGGCAATATTCCGGTGGCAATCTACAAGCTTCGTACGATGAGCGTGGTCTCTGAATCGGGCGCAGATACGACAGCGCAACACATCACTCGTGTGGGGAAATTCCTTCGAAAATCCCGAATAGACGAGCTCCCTCAACTGTGGAATGTGCTCCGCGGTGACCTTTCTCTCATCGGGCCACGGCAGGAATTTCCGCATCTCGCCAAGCTCTATGAAGAGAAAATTCCGTATTATAATGTCCGACACTTGATCAAACCAGGCCTCTCTGGCTGGGCGCAGATCAATATGGAGAAACCTCCGAAGTTTAGCGTGGGTTATAACGAGACACAGGAAAAGCTTTCGTATGACCTGTATTACATCAAGCATCGTTCATTTTTACTGGACATTAAAATTGCTTTGTTTACTATAAAGACACTCTTATCAAGAAGCGGGGTATAAAAACCAAATATTAATATGAAAAAAGCAATAGTCACGGGAGGCGCTGGTTTTATTGGATCGCACATTACTGACGAGCTTGTTGAGAGAGGCTATGAAGTACACGTGATTGATAATCTTTCCGGTGGAAAGCGCGAGCGGGTCAATCCGAAAGCCGTTTTTCACGAAGTAGATATTCGAAAGAGTGAGGAGCTTACACCGATTTTCGAAGGAGCTCAATACGTTTTCCATCTCGCCGCACTTCCTCGTGTGCAATATTCTATTGAGAATCCGGAAGAGACGAATGAAGTAAATATTTCCGGGACGCTCAATGTCCTCCATGCGGCATCGAAAGCGGGAGTGAAGAAGGTGGTGTATTCTGCATCGAGCTCGGCGTATGGCGACCAAGACATCATGCCGCTCATCGAGACGATGCCTGCCAATCCGAAGAGCCCGTATGGCTTGCACAAATATGTGGGAGAGCTTTACTGCAAACTTTTTTCCGAAGTATACAATTTGCCCACCGTCTCATTGCGTTATTTCAATGTGTACGGCCCGCGCCTCGATCCAGATGGAGCGTATGCGCTTGTCATCGGAAAGTTTTTCAAACAACGCCAAGAAGGAAACCCGATAACCATTACCGGCGACGGTACACAGACACGCGACTTTACCCACGTACGCGATGTGGTGAATGCCAACATGCTCGCGGCAGAGAGCGAAACCATCGGCAAAGGTGAAATGGTAAATATCGGCGCAGGCAAGAATCTTTCAATCAACGAAGTCGCGGAAATAATCGGTGGGCCGGTAGAGCATATCGCTCCGCGCCTCGAGCCGCACGACACCCTCGCAGACAATTCGCTCGCAAAAAAACTTCTCGGCTGGGAGCCAAAGGTAAGCTTTGAAGAGGGAATAGACGAGCTCAAAAAATTGTTTGGAGTGTGATAGTATGTGGGTATGAAAGACAAGCAAATCGAGAAGCTCATAAAAAAAGAAATCGCTCGACAGGAAAAGTCGGTGAGTCTCATCGCTTCGGAGAATTATGTTTCCAAAGACGTACTCGCCGCACTTGGCTCCGAGCTCACCAATAAATATTCCGAAGGATATCCCGGTCGGCGATATTACGGTGGCAATGGAGTGATTGATGAAATTGAGGAGCTGTGCCGAGTGCGAGCTTTGAGACTTTTCGGTTTGTTAGAAAAATCTTGGGCGGTGAATGTGCAACCGCTCTCTGGCTCGCCGGCAAATGTGGCCGTGTACACTGCGCTCGTGCCTCTCGGTGGGAAAATCATGGGGCTCTCACTCGCGCACGGCGGGCATCTCACACACGGGCACAAAGTTTCGCTCACTGGCATGGCATGGAAGCAGATCCCGTTTGGGGTAGATGCAAAAACTGAGATGCTCGATTATGAAAATCTCCGTGAGATTGCGGTGAAAGAAAAGCCAAACATTATCGTGGCTGGCTTCACGGCATATCCGCGCAAGATAGATTTCAAAAAATTCCGAGAGATTGCTGATGCCTCCGGCGCCGTACTCATGGTAGATATGTCGCACTTCGCCGGGCTCGTCGCTGGCGGAGCGTATCCGTCGCCTTTCAAATATGCCGATGTGGTGACGACGACCACGCACAAAACTCTCCGTGGTCCTCGTGCGGCGCTCATTTTCTCTCGCCGGGATGCTCGTGGCTTTTCGGAAAAAATAGACAAAGCGATTTTCCCCGGGATGCAGGGTGGTCCGCACAACAACCAGATCGCCGCAGTGGCAGTGGCTCTCCGAGAAGCGTCGCAACCTTCATTTAAAAAATATGCTGAGCAAGTAATAAAAAATGCAAAGACTCTCGCAGAAGAATTGAAGAAGAACGGCTGGCGGATTATTTCCGGGGGTACTGATTCGCACCTGTTGCTCGTCGATGTCTGGCTCGACGGCAAGGGGATTCCCGGTAAAGAAGCCGAAGTGCGACTTGAAAAAGCAGGAATTATCGCCAACAAAAATACCATTCCAAACGAAACTCGTTCCGCCTTCGACCCGTCGGGTATTCGCCTCGGCACCGCAGCGGAGACGACAAGGGGTGCAAAAGAGCGCGACATGGTAAAGCTCGCCGCTCGTATCGACAAAGCATTGCGAGGGTAGGTATTATGTGGTAGAGTTTTTGTGGCGGGATTAATTTTGAAATATACGGAGGATACCGTGGAAAAGAGTACTCGTTCTAATAAAGAAGCACTCGCAGGTTACTATGCGCACTGCAATTCTGAAAAGGAAAGGAAAAAGAGAATAAAAGAACTTCTGCAAAAAGGCGGTGTTGTTGCTAGGGAAGACGGCACAGTCTCATTTGATCTTGAGCTCCTCTATGGTGGGCTGGAACAATCCCTCAGAGCACTTATGCATACCGTAGCTGGAGAAGTCGTGGACAAGAAGATTTCTTTCGACTTCCTGTTCTTCCGAACAGAGAACGGTGATGTCGTGGGTCTTTGGTTAAGGGATTATTTTCTCTCGTCTGGTAAGCCCGTTCCTTGGGTTCGACAAGCAAGTGATGGGTCCTGGCTCGGATTGAAGGGAAGTAGTATTTTTACAGGAAATAAAGCTCTTATTGTTGTCGACGCCGCTTGGACAGGAGACACGCTCGCCTCGCTTGTCTCTTCTGTAAGAAGCAAAGGGTATACCGTGAAAGATGCTCTCTGCATCATCTCTTCGGGTGAGGAGGCAGAAACCCGACTTTTGGCCGAAGGGGTCACTCTTCATGCTGCAGTTACAACACCGTGGCTGAGCGACTACGTTAGTTCGGGCGATCGGGAGAGATTCGTAAAGCGTCCCCCGGTGTCCATTATCCCTACTGCACCACCAGTTACGGCAGAAACGGCTCGGCCTCATGATATGGCAGAGATAGAAGATTTCTCGGGCTGTGTAGACTAGCGAGACTCGCTTTTTTCACCCCAACATTCCGTACTTTTGCATTCGCCACTCGGCGGGTGCGGAGGTACGGTTTTTTATTTTTCTCAAGCGCGGTACACTATATGTATGGATATTGCATCACACGGGCTTTGGGGCGGAGTGGCTTTCGGAAGAAAAAATAAGAAGAGCTACTGGCTCGCTTTTTTCTTCGGCGTGTTTCCGGATTTGTTTGCATTCAGCTTCGGCTTTGTGCAATTCATCGTGCAGTATACTTTTACTGCGGGAGACTTACCGATACTCGGGCCGGCGGACGGGTACGCGCACATCCCGCAATATGTTTTTTCTCTCTACAATATCTCGCACAGTTTCGTCACGTTTATTCTCGTGTTCGGTCTCGTGTGGCTCATTTGGAAACGCCCGGTGGTAGAGATGCTCGCTTGGCCACTCCATATAGTGGTGGATATTTTTACTCACAGCGATGCGTTTTTCCCCACGCCATTTCTCTGGCCGATTTCGAGTTTTCACGTAAATGGAATTCCGTGGGGGAATCCGGTAATTTTCTTCCCGAATGTCATCTTGCTCGCACTGGCGTACTATTGGTTTTTTAAAAAAAGAGGCGGTTTTAAGAAGAGCTTGTAAAAGGGGTCTCTTGTGCTAGGATTTCTATGGCACGTTCTTTTTGACGTGTACATTGAAATATCTTTTCTCAAAAACGGAGAACAGCATGAGCACTGAAGTGACGGAAAACGCACTGCGATTTCTCAGAGAAGCTATCCTCTGTGGTGCGTTGCGGTTTGATGAAACTCCTCTTAAGTCAGGGCGAATGAGTCCATACTTTTTCAACGCCGGGCTCTTCGATGACGGACACAATCAACAGGCTCTCGGTCTCGCCTACGCCAAACTCCTTCTCGGATTGGGAGTCCAGTTTGACACTGTCGTCGGTATTCTCGACAAAGGGGCATTCATTGCACCAGCGACGGCGATGACTCTTGCAAACTACAACGAAGGAAGAAATGTGGAAGTCTGTCTTATCCGAAAGGAAGCCAAGGATCATGGCGAAGGTGGATCCATCATCGGTCGAGGTATTAAGGAGGGAGCGAAAGTCGTCATCCTCGACGACGTTATCACTGATGGTGCGACAAAGCGGTATGCTCTCGACATCGTACGATCTGCTGGAGCTGAAGTGGTCGGCATTGTTGTCGCTTTCGATCGCGGTGAATGCAGATACGGCGCGATGTGTACTGCAGTGCAAGAATTCCAGGATGAATTCACTATCCCCGTTTATTCTGTTGCGACCGTACGGCACTTGGTGGCACTTCTCGGCCAACAAGAGGAAACAGAAAAATTGAAAGTACTCGGGGAATATCTCGCTCAATACGGGGCCTAATAAATAGGGCGCTCTCAAATCATAGCTCGCGGTTGCCATGTGTGCCGCGGGCTTTTTCTTTTCATTTTTGAAATTTTAGATACACTAAAGCTCATGTTGGTAGATGGCAGAAAAATAGCGCAAGAAATAAAAGATCAGTTGCGCGAGGCGATTCTGAAACTCGAGAAAAAACCTCGGCTGGATATTGTGTATGTCGGAGAGAATCCAGTGATTGAAAGTTTCATCCGCATCAAGCGAAAAGTGGGGGAGGAGATTGGGGTGGAAACTCTCGTGCATCGATTTCCGGAAACTATTTCACAAGATGAACTTGAAGGCGAGATTTTGAATATCGGAAAAGACGCGGAGGGGAATGGTATTGTGGTACAGCTTCCACTCCCGCAATCTCTCGATACGGATGCTGTACTCAATATGATTCCGCCGGAAAAAGATGTCGATGTCTTATCGCGAGCGGCTTTTCAAAAATTTTCAAACGGCGGGAATATTTTTCCACCCGTTGCCGGGGCAGTGAAAGAGATTTTAGGAATGGCCGGCGTGATTCTTAAAAAAGATTTGAAAGTGGTGGTGCTTGGGAGGGGCCGCTTGGTGGGCGAGCCGGTGGTCGCATGGCTCTCTCGCGAAGGAGTGAGTCCTGTGGTGGCCGACAAAGAAACGGAAAATATTTCAGAGTTGCTTCGTGATGCGGATATTATTATTTCCGGCATCGGCGTCCCCGGGTTTATCAAGCCGGAGATGCTGAAAGATAGCGTGATACTCGTCGACGCGGGCACGAGCGAGCAGGCGGGAAAAGTAGCAGGCGATGCCGACCCTCTGTGTGAAGAAAAGTGTTCAATCTTCACACCCGTTCCGGGTGGCGTGGGGCCGATTACCGTGGCAATATTATTTCGCAATTTGGTGTATCTTCCGCCTCATTAGCGGGTCTTTTCTGAAAAGAAGACGGTACTTGAATTTTTAACAAAAAGTTGTATATTTGTACGTGCTATGAAAAAAATACGAAAAACGAAGATCGTCGCCACCCTCGGCCTCGCTTCTTCCACACAAAAAGAAATCGAGGGATTGATAAAAGCGGGAATGAATGTTTCTCGCCTCAACTTCTCGCACGGGAGCCACGATGACCACGAGAAGCTTTTCGATGCGGTGCGCGCAGCTTCGAAGAAACTCAAGACCCCAGTCGCTATCCTCCAAGATTTATCGGGCCCAAAAATCCGAATTGGAGATTTTGATACAGAAAAAGTAAAATTGAAGAAAGGGGAGACAATTATTCTTACTACAGAAAAAATTATCGGAAATGTCGAGAAGGTAAGCGTTTCGTATTCTCGCTTGCCAAAGGAGGTAAAAGTCGGAGGACATGTTCTGCTCGATGATGGGAAGGTCCGCCTCTTGGTTTCTAAAATTCATGGAGAAGAAATTCACTGTAAGATTTTAGCTGGAGGAGAAATTCGTGGCCGCCGCGGGGTCAATGTCCCGGGTGCAAATCTCTCTATCAGCTCACTCACAGAAAAAGATAAAAAAGATCTCGTCTTCGGACTCAAAAAGGGTGTCGATTTCATGGCGCTTTCTTTCGTGCGGTCTCCGAGTGATGTGCGTGAGCTCCGCAAGCTCATCGGCAATCACAATGTCGGTATTATTTCGAAGATCGAAACACAAGAAGCGGTGGAAGCCATTGATGAAATCTTGAAAGAATCAGATGGCATCATGGTCGCCCGCGGAGACTTGGCAGTAGAAATTCCTGCAGAAGAAGTGCCGGTCGCGCAGAAGATGATTATCAAAAAATGTAATGAAGCAGGGAAGCCGGTCATCACCGCGACACAGATGCTCGAGTCGATGATCACGACTCCGGTACCGACACGTGCAGAGGTAAACGATGTTGCCAGCGCAGTAATCTTGGGCGCCGATACGGTGATGCTATCAGACGAAACTGCCATGGGCAAGTATCCAGTTGAAGCTGTAGAGATGATGGAGCGTGGTATCAAAGAAGCAGAAGAGAATCTAGCAGGTGTACAGATGAACAATTTGTAGACTAGAGTCCTTGTGGTATAATAGAAGTAATTAACAGATAAATAAT
>CALMXW010000138.1 GCA_937871115.1 uncultured bacterium | reverse complement strand
TCCTTGGGGATCTCCCCCGACTCTTCGATGGCTTCCGGATCTACTTTTTCCAAGAGAAACTCTTTGAGGTTTTCGAGCCAAAAAGAGAACTCTTCTCTGTGGGGAACTGCTTGGGGAAAGGGTGACACAAGGTCAAATCGCGCCTTCCCAAGAAAAACTCCGGCCATGGGTCCACTATTTGGGCGAGGGTCGCGTGCCGCCTCGAGAATACGGAACTCCTCACTCCCAAGAACGTGTGTTTCTTCGTGTCCCGTGTGTTGAGGAACGATAGATAGTTTCATCACTGCTACTCCGTCAATTTCAAGGAATATTACCTGCCTCCAGTAAGTACTTTTTACGGGGTAGCGTCAATATTGACGTATTGCTAGAATACTATAATATTACGGCAGGAAAATTGACAGAGGTAGTGCCTATGCAGCGAAATGATTCGGCATTTTTCTACCAAACACAGAGGTGAGTATCATGTTTCCGAAGTATGCAATTTTCGGTATGGGTTTTATTGGGCGCGGATTCGCGCAGGTTCTCCTTCAAAACGGATGCGAAGTACTGGGGTTCGATACGAACACCAGTCCGAGCTTCCGCCAGCAGGTGTGGACGAACATTCTCAACGGTTTGTCCCTCGCGACAGACGCAAACGATGCGCGCATCTTCGAGACGAAAGAAGATGTCATCGCCGCCGCGGGTCGTTTTCAGTGGGGTGATCTTTCCTACGAGAGTTTGAAAGGGCTCCGGAATTGCAAAGCGGTCATCGTGGCCGTCTACGAAGATACGGATATCATTCGGAATGTGATTTCGCAAATTCGAGGTTCGGCGAAAATGGTGCCGATTTTTCTCGCCACCTCGACGATCCTGATCCGTGAGCTCGCAGCAGGAATGACCCGCTCTGAGTATATTCTGGGGCTTCACCCGTCTTCACCCGTCACTGGGCCGACGGGGCTCGAAATAATCCCTTGGTTCGAAATGGATGGTGCATCAACCAGTGGGACAAACCGTGCGACATTGGCCTGTGCCAAAGAGTTGGCGGGAGTGATGGGTAAGAAGTTTACCATTGTTCCTGACCTTCCCGGCTTTGTGGAGAATCGGATTTTGATCCCGATGATCCTCCCGTTTTTTCAGACCATCGAAAGAGCCATTGCGCAGGGGATGGACTGGCGCGAGTTTGCGAAGAGGGTCGACACGGCCTTTAGGGGTGGCACATGGATGAACGAACCGCTTGCGAAAGAATGTGTCGACGCCATGATTTCTTCGGCGGAAAGGATTATCGACGAAGATCAGCAAGGTTCAATATACCTTGTGGACATGTCTGAGATCGACGGCATCATGGAGGCGATGGCAGGTTTCCCGATGGGACCGTTTGCTCTTCGAGAGGCGATCTCGGGAGGAAAAGCTCATGGCATCAAGTTTCTCATGGGCCCCGGAAAGATCGCGGATTATGTGGGACTCGATGTACTGCTTCACTGCTTGGAAGAGCTCTCGCTTCGTGAGCTGGATCGCTGGCATGTGCCGGCGTTCTTGAAAAAGCTCGTTGCTGAAGGGAAGCTCGGGGTGAAGACCGGAGAAGGAATTTATCCGTACGATGGTAACATCACGGTGGATGTCCTACCCTTGTCGCAAGATACAGTGGGGGCAGAAGTGTTGCCGGGAGTCGAGGAAGACACGGTCAAGGAAGAATACGCCGTAGTGAGCTGGAGAGGGAAAAATCTTCCCATTTCGCGGATTGCAAAACTCCGGCAAGTCATCGCTCGCTTGAAAGGAGATATGAGCCTGAAGGCCATCGTGGTGTGGCTTCCCCCGCTTCGTGGTGCCGAGGTCGCCGAGTTTCCTGCGGGAATGCTCGAGCCCTCGATCGTCCGAAGTATGATTGGGGAGTGGCATGCACTGATATGTGATATGCGGGAATGCCCGGTGCCGATCTTGGCCATCGCTGAGAACGATCTTTCCGGTGGTGGGTACGAGCTCGCCCTCGGAGCAGATAAGATCTGGGCGAAAGAGGGAATCTCTGTGCGCCTTCCCGAAGTCTCTGGGATAAAGAAGAAGAAAGAAACTCCTCACACTCCACTCGGGATTCTTCCTGGTGGTGGCGGGACGCAAAATCTTCCTCGGCGGATAGGGATTGCGCGCACGTTGGAGTTTGTACTCACTGGCGAGCCAGCCAAAGCCGAAGCACCGTTTGTGGACTACGTGTTCACTGCCTCAATTGGGGGGAAGTGGAAGCGTATATCCGGGAAGGAATCCCGAAACTTCGTCGCGAGGCGATGGTCATCTCGACCGCTCCACTCTCTGTGGCAGAAGTACTCAATGAGCATGGGGTGGAGATGCGCCATGCACACCATTCGTTTATCCCTGGGCACAATGCCTACGAGGAAATCGAGGCCGCATACGGAAAAGCTCGAGACTTGTGGAGTGAATGGGGCGGAACGCTTCCGGAATCGTTCGACCTTGCCGCGGGCGCCATCATGGATGGAGCAAAACTGCCGATCGAAGATGGTATGCGGGTGGAGCTCGAGGCAATCTGTGCCGCGTTTGCGACAGACGATGCATGGAAGGGGGTGATGAACCTCTTGTTCCCGGGAAGAAAGTCTGCGCCTGCCATCACCGAAAGTAAAGCCGCATAGGCCCTCCTCTTTGTTCGTATATAAATGAACAAAACCCCACCGCGCAAGGATGCGCCGTGGGGTTTTTTATT
>CALMXW010000137.1 GCA_937871115.1 uncultured bacterium | reverse complement strand
CTGGCACACCCATTTGCCCCGAGACGTCGAGCATTTCTTTTCGAGCTACGGCATCAGTACCGACATCATATTCCTCGTAAGAGACATTGTTCTGTTTAAAGAACTCTTTTGCCATTCGGCAGTAGACACAAGTATTTGTCGTGTATATTTTGACCTTTTTCATAGTCTCACTTAAAATATTTAGTAAGTACTCTGGTAATATTCGCTTTTCATCTATCACTATATCACAGTCCTCGCTTTGGCGAAAAGTTTTCCCTAGCGCCCAAGAAAATTATGGGGTACTTTTAATAGCAAGAAACCTAAAATCTTATCCATAAAATTACGTATCCCCTATGAATGACAACGCGAATGAAAAAAAGGTAATCATCGTCGAAGATGACAGATTTCTGGGCGACCTCCTCACCGAACACCTAAAGAAAAACGGCATCAGCGTAGAATATTGCCCCGATGCTAAAGTTGGGCTCGAAAAAATACACCAAGCTGTCCCCGCCCTCCTCTTGCTCGACCTCCTTTTGCCAGACATGAATGGTTTTGAGCTTCTCGAGAAACTCAAGGGGGAGAACATTGTCCCAGCTCTTCCGGTAATCATCCTCTCAAACCTTGGGCAAAAAAGTGAAATTGAGCGCGCTATGTCGCTCGGTGCCCGAGACTTTCTTATCAAAGCACACTTCGATCTCGACAGTATCACGGAGAAAGTTAAAGAAATACTGAAAGGCTAACAAAACATTGGGCCACCATGCTAACGCTTACTCCTGTTGAGCTTTTAAACACCACGGCAGTTGTTTTCGTGGTGGCGATTTCCGTTTTTACTGGCTATACAATTGGGAAAAAACAAGGAGCGAAGAAGTGTGACGACCTCCAGGTATTTGCCAATCAAAGCATGGGGAGCTACCTGGCTACAATACTCCACCATCTTCGCACACCACTCGCTGGCATGATGTGGAGCCTCAAAGAGATGCGCAAAAATACCCCCGAAGGCTCTGAGAGCAGTGAGCGTATTACCAAACTCTACGAAGAAAACGTGCGTCTTCTTGGGATCGTCGAAAACCTGCTCGCTTCCTCTCGAGCCTCTTCCGGTCGGGCGGTATACAACTTCGAGACGACAAACACGAGCGTTGTGGAGCAACAAATACTCAAGGGTATTTCCGAGATGAGCTCTTCCGCATATGTGAAAAATATTTCGCTTCGTATAGAAACTCTTCCCATCTCCAACCGCGGCATTCGTGCCGACGAAGAGAAGATTATTTCTGTGGTTCAGACTCTTTTCGAAAACGCCGTACGCTACACTGAGCCGGGGGGGAATATTTTTGTGACGACAGGAGAAGAGCAAGCATACTTTGTCTTTCGTATTGCAGACAGCGGTATGGGTATTCCTGAGGACGAGAAGGGAAAGATCTTCACCCAATTCTTCCGTGCAGAGAACGCTCGGAGGAAGATTCCCGACGGCTACGGTGTGGGTCTCTTCCTAGCGAAAACATTTGTCGACGCACACAATGGCACCATATCTTTCGAATCAAACAAAGGTAATCAAGGACACGGTACGACTTTTACCGTAAAGCTTCCGCTGTTGCCTCATGATTAGCCCCCTGGTTCTCTTTTTCGGAGAAAAGGGTATAATATTCCCGACCACCCTTAGCTCAATGGTTAGAGCACTCGGCTTATATCCGAGCGGTTCATGGTTCGAATCCATGAGGGTGGACCAAAAGGAGCTAAAACTAGTACTCGCGCATTGAGAGCTGAGCGTTGATCTTCTTGATGAAGTCGAGGACTACGGAGACGACGATCAGGAGGGCGGTGCCACCGATAGCGAGAGCTTGGTTTTGTGTAATGCCCTGCATTGCAAACGGAAGGACAGCGATGAGACCAAGGAAGATAGCCCCCACAAGTGTCACACGGGTTACAATCTTTCCAATGTATTCTGCGGTGGTCTGCCCTGGTCGAACACCGGGGATAAATGCACCATTTTTCTGAAGGTTGTTTGCTACAGAGTCGGGCTCGAAAGTAATCGCGGTATAGAAGAAAGTAAAGATGAGTACCAAGAAGAAGTAGGCACTTCCGTACATCCACATGTTTTGAGAGAATGTCGTGAGGGCTTTAGATACAGATTGAGCGATAGGATTTGTAACAGAAGCAAGAAGGCCGGCAATAAGCTGTGGAAATACCAGGATAGAAAGGGCGAAGATAATTGGGATGACACCAGCCTGGTTGATACGAATCGGAAGGTAGGTAGAAATACCTCCGTATGATTTTGTACCTCGAGTACGCTTGGCATACGTTATCGGGATCGGACGCTCAGCTTCCGTAGCAGTCACGACTCCGGCCACCACAGCAATGGCAGCAAGAACAAATCCAATATAGATTGGGATGTCTGCTGGATTGAAGACAATCAGAAGCTGTGAAAGTTTTGCTGGAATAACCGCGACGATACCGGCGAAGATAATAAGAGAAGAGCCGTTTCCTATACCGAATTCCGTAATAAGTTCACCAAGCCACATGAGGAAGACAGCACCTGCGGTAATAATAGTGAGGTTCATAGCAAGAGACCATCCCTCAAGATGTGGGAGTACGCCCTGTCGCTCGAGAACCACAAGAAGAGCAAAACCTTGGAGTATTGCGAGTGGCACCGTGAGGAGTCGAGAATACTGTGTAAATTTACGGCGGCCAATCTCCCCTTCTTCGTGGTACATGGCTTTGAGCTTTGGGGACATTACGGTCAAAAGCTGCATGATGATGCTCCCCGTAATATAGGGCCCCATGCCAAGCATGATGATAGAAAGATTACTCAATCCACCACCTGAAAAGATATTCAAAAAGCCAAGAAACTGTGAGTCTGCCAAAAGACCACGAAGCTTTGTCGGATCAACTCCTGGGATAGGAATCGCGGAAAGCAAGCGGAATATCATAAGACCGAAAAACACAAAGAGAATCCTCTTACGAAGAATTCTATCGTGCCAGATGAGCCGAAGTTTTTCAAAAAAAGAATTCATAATATTTTGATGAGATCTATTACGCTTACTACGCTACTTTCCCACCAGCTTTTTCTATCTTTGCCTTTGCCCCCTCGGAAACAATGCACCCAGAGAGAGTAAGTGCCTTTGAAATCTCTCCTCCTCCGAGAATTTTTACCGTAGGAGTCTTGCCTCCTTGACGAGAGATAAGTTTTTTGTCGAGCAAAAGAATTGGGGTCACGAGACTTCCTGCCTCAAAATTTGTCTCAAGGGTTTTCAAATTTACTACT
>CALMXW010000136.1 GCA_937871115.1 uncultured bacterium | reverse complement strand
AATATTTGGCACCAAAGTGCCCGGCCAAGCTGACCAAGCTCTTCGTGAATTAGTGAAAGGAATTTTCGAGGCGCAAGGGGTCACCCTTACTGGGCTTTCCTACGCGGTCGTTCCTCCCGAACAGGTTTTGGGGACGGGTGCGATTCCGAGTTGTGTCGATCTCTTAGCTTATGATAAGACACCTCGATATCCGATGACCGATTAGTAAAAAATATAGAGAGACTTTGAAGAATTTGGCCCGGGTGGGAAACTCCCCGGGCTTTTTTTATTTTGCAAGACGAGAAGCGGTGGGTATAATGGACGCATGGACGGACTCACTATTCATATTTCTTGGGAATACTTTCTCGGTATCATGAGCGCACTCATCCTCGTGGCTTGGTATGCCAACGGGCGATTTACCGCGCTCGAAACTTCAATGAAGTGGATGAAAGAAACAATAAACGAGTTGAAAATTTCTTCTGACAATCAAAACAACAAAGCTTTCGCCGTAAATTCTCCGGTCAACCTCACTGGGGTTGGTGAAAAGTGGCTGGAAGAAAGCGGACTGAAAGAACACATCGATAATAATAAACAAAAATATATTGATTCGTGCGAAGAAAAGAAAAATACGAATCCGTACGAAGTGCAACAGCACATATTTCGCCTCTTCGACGAGCTTTCTTTTGAAACTGCTTTTGAAGACAAGTTGAAAGCCTTTGCATTTGAGCAGGGGACTACGATGGCTATCATCCGGCGTATCGGCGGTATCTACTTGAGGAACCTTTGCCTCGAGAATTTTGGTATGAATCGAGACGATATCGATAACCACACTCCTGTAGCAGGGTAGTGGAGTTATCCACAGATTCCATTGACTTTCCTGTATTTGACATATTTTTTCTACTGGTATATAGTAGACGTACGTTTTCGCGGATGAGTTCATGGATGGGAAAACCAAAAAGCTAACCGCATCTATCTTGGGTACAAAGTAATACAAGATAAGTTTTATTAAAAACCTTTCAATTCCGAAAGAATACAAAGGTGTTATATTTTTTTGCTATATGAAACGCGAGAAAAAATACTTTTCGAAGCACCAGAATGCGCTCGTAGAGCCGCCAAATTTCGTAGCGGCGCAGGCAGCCTCCTACCAGTGGCTCCTCGATGAAGGGCTCGCCGAGCTCTTCCGAGAATTCTCTCCCATCCGAGATTATTCTGAAAAAAAGTTTGATCTCGAATTTACCGCCATTGAGCTCTTGAAGCCCAAGTATGACGAGTTTTACGCAAAGGAAAACAAGCTCTCTTACGAGGCTTCTCTCCGCGTGAAGGTGCGCCTCACCAACCGTGTAAATGGCAAGTCCAAGGAGCAGGAGCTCTTTATGGCCGAAGTGCCGCTCATGACCTCTCACGGTACTTTCGTGATCAACGGTGTCGAGCGCGCCATCGTGCCGCAGCTCGCCCGCTCATTCGGTGTCCTCTTTATGGTCAACGAATTCCGTGGCCGAAAATATTTTGGAGCAAAGATTATCCCGGCTCGAGGAGCGTGGGTAGAAATGGAATCCGAACCCGATGGTGCGGTTTTTGTGCGTATCGACCGCAAGCGCAAATTCCCAGCGACGATGCTCTTCCGTGTATTCGGCGCAGAGACCGAGAAAAGCATGCTCGAGATATATGAAGGAGTGGCAGGCAAAGAAGCCGCTCTCGAATCTCTCAAGGCAACGCTCGCCAAAGATCCGGCAAAGACGGCCGAGGAGTCATACGTAGAAATCTACAAGCGCCTTCGCGACGGTGACCTCGCTACAGCCGACAATGCGAAAGACTTCATCAATGCTATTTTCAACAAAGACAAGTACGACCTTTCTCCAGTTGGCCGCGTGCGCTTCAATCGTCGCTTCCACAAGGGTACAACAAAAGATGATTTCGCTCGTCGCACACTTTCTCTCGACGACATTACCACTATCTTCGCT
>CALMXW010000135.1 GCA_937871115.1 uncultured bacterium | reverse complement strand
CTTGAAGAAAAAGCCCTTGAATTAATTGAAAAAGCCGGTGGTCGCCCCGCCTTTAAAGGTTATAAACCAGATAAAGGTTCCAGGCCATTTCCTTCAGCTCTGTGTATCTCAGTTGATGAAGAGATTGTTCATGGTCCCGCTGTCCCGTCTCGCGAATTAAAAGAAGGTCAGATTGTAACTTTAGATATAGGCATGGAATACCCTTTTGAAAAAGGAAATGAGAGAAGTCTCCATAATTTTTAAAAAGGAATAATGCAAAATCATTCATCGTGACCACATTAGCTTCCACGGCATCGTGTACGGTGATCTCGAGGACGTGCTCACGTGTGTCTAAAAATTCCCGAACATCCTCTCCTGAAATTCCACATCGCAAGAGGATGCTCTCTCCGAGTGATGAAAGGAAAAAAGCGCGGATAATGTCGCGATCGGGGCAATGATAGAACACACTCGCTACTTCGGAAGAAATTTCATACTGCGATCCGCCGCGGGGAGCATTTACAAGTTTCCAACTTCGATTGTGAAAATATATCGCACGGTAAAATGCTTCAGCGAGATACACCATGAGCCAGAAAGAAAACAGGATGAGAAAAACTCCCGCAAGTTTCGGCCAATAGGCGAAGATAGGCCCGATAAATTCTTGCTGCCCGTCCATTGAGTTGAGCCAGAACAGTCCACCGAGGAGTATCCCAAAAAGAGCGAGGAACGGAAGCATTATCCCGAGTATGGTGTGCCGGAGCGAATGATGGAAATAGTCCTCGAGGACCAGTATCGGGTAGACGGAAGTATTTCGAATGTCGCGGTCGTTTTCCATAGTATTACGAAAAGATAAGATAGACGCCGAGGAATAACGTAGAGATCAGAAAGACCGGCATTATCGTCCACACCACAAAGACAATTATTCCGCCGAGAAAGATGGCCGAAGCAAAGGCAAGACCAATGAGTACAATGAAAAGCCTCGTCGCGGCACCAACAATCCGCATAAGCGTGTTCACGGTGAGCGTCGAGAGCCAGCCTTGGATATCGAGGCCTTTTGGATAGCCTTCGTCCATGCGTTTCCACGGAGCGAAGAGCGTCTGAAGAAGGAGAAATATAGAAAAGAAATTGAAAGCAAACCAGAGGAGGTTCATCCACACATGATACAAATCGGAATACGCCCGGCCATAATGCCAGCCGACGTAACTTTCTACCAAAATGAGTGGGGGCATGCTCGTATTATAGCATCGAGAATTAAAAAATACCTAGATTTGCAACACCCGCACAAGTGTTCTATGCTGAGGTCACATGATGTACGGGCAATACCGATGCAAAGGCTGCAACAAACTCCTCTTTAAAGGAGTGCTCGTAGACAGTACTATAGAAGTAAAGTGTAAACGGTGCGGCGAGATGAATGAATTTCACGGCCTCGCAAAAGACGCCCTCCTCTGCTTCAAGCCCAATTGCGTAAACAGAGTCACAAGAGAAAAAGCACTCGCTGAAGGGAAGGAAGCTTCTCAAGAAGAAAACTAATCTCTACTTCTTCCGATAATCCGCGCCAATAGCCTCGGAGATATTTTTGTATCCATCCTTTCGTGCAAGCTTTGCCAATCCGCGATTGATTTCGCTCACCACCTGCGGGCCTTGGAAGATCATGCCCGTGATAAACTGCACGAGCGATGCTCCGGCTTTAATCTTCGCATAGGCATCTTCCGCGGTGAAAATTCCTCCCACGCCGACGATGATGTGCGTCTTCCCTACTTCGCGATACACTTTTCGTATCATCTCGTTTGATTTCGCTTCCACAATCTTTCCGCTCATCCCTCCTTTTTCTGGAAGTGTCACGCCCGCAGTCATTTTTTTAAACTCTGGATCATTTCTGTCTTTCGTGATGTTGGTACAAATAAACCCATGCACGCGATGTTGCTTTGATGCGTTGATCAACCCCATGAGATTTTCATCCGTGAGGTCCGGTGAGAATTTTACAAAGACCGGCTTCTTGGTCGGCACTTTGTCGAGCGCGTCCATGAGCGTGTTGAAATTCGCCACATCGGTAAACGGCTCACCTCCGCCCGTATTCGGACAGCTGATATTCACCGTTGTATAGTCGCCAATGTCAGCAAAAAGGCGGAAAGATTTTTCATAATCCGCAACACTGGTCTCGGTCTCACACACATTGGGCGTGTTGGTCTTGGCGATGCTCGTACCAATAGGAATGCGGAACTTTTTCTTCGCGAGCCGTTTTGAAATCGCTTCGGCGCCGTCGTTGTAGAGCCCATACCAAATGACGAGAGATTTTTGCGGGATGAGGCGCCAGAGCCGCGGCTTCGGATTGCCCGCACATGGCTCGCCGGTAAATGACCCGAGCTCGGCAAAACCGAAACCAACGCAAGGCAAGATGTCGGTGAGTTCGGCGTTTTTATCGAAACCAGCCGAGAGCCCCACCGGGTTGGGAAAATCTATTCCGAGAATTTTTTGTGAAAGTGAAGAGTCTGAATAGTAGAAAAGAGACGAGGCGAGCCCACGGCCAAGCCAGGTTTTCCCGCCGGCCTTCCCGATCTTCACCACCATGTCGTGGACAGACTCCGGGTCTCTTTTAAAAAATATGGGCTTGGCGATGTAGCGATAGCCGAGAGTAATGATGGCGTTTCGTAAGCCGACGACGGCACTCGAGAAAGAGGGTGCTATTTTCATGCCTTTGAGTAATAAATCAAAAAGAGAGTAAGGAGACTCAAAGGCCTTCGTACTTTTAGCTTAGCATATTATTTACAGAAGACAAAATTCGTTACGCGACTCTTAATTGTGTGCCTTCTAAGAATAGAAGTACTTTACTAAAGCGGGTAAATCTCCTTTTGTCTTTTCTCCTTCTCCTATCTTCGCAAACAATTTTTCCGGTGTGAGCCAGTAGTATTCAATAAAGTCAGTCTCGTTGAACCCTGGAACGTCGTCAGATTTTATTTCGTACACATTCATAAAAGCAGAAACATTATCCTTTTGTGGAGTAAGATGTCCTAAAAGTTTCCACGGAGTTTTATCTGCATCTATATTTAATTCCTCAATAAGCTCACGCTTAAAAGATTGCTCGTACGTTTCCCCACTTTCCACATGACCACCCATACTCATATCTAAGCAAAGGGGAAAGATTCTTTTATTGGCGGTGCGACGAGGAATCCAAAGCTCGCCGTTTGAATTTACAACAAAAGCATTCACAACACGAAAATTTGACAAGCCCTCGGCATATACTTCCGATCGAAGTTTTTTACCGATTACTTGATCTTGCTCGTCCACCAAGTCTAAATATTCATCATTCATAGTATGTGTATTATAGCCCATCTTATCCACAATTGCGACGAGTGCGGTGGCAGGAGTATACTAGCAATACTGAAGTCCTCGAGACTCGCTTTTATTTTGGCGAGTTTTTTGTTTATTTGTTTTATTCATAATTTTCTCCACCACCATGACGCACGAAAAAAGTATGCACGTTGTTAAAAGAGACGGACGAATCGCGCCCTTCGACGAAGAAAAGATTTTCCAGGCGATACTGAAGGCCGGCCAAGCCACCCGAGATTTCGGCGAGGATAAAGCGCGTGTGCTTACGGAAAACGTGGTGCGCATTTTGTCGGGCGTGAAGAAAGAAAACATTTCCGTAGAAGAAATCCAAGACGTGGTGGAGATGGCGATCATGGCGGCGGGGCATTTCAAGACAGCCCGTACCTATATCGTATATCGGGAAACACGAGGCCGGGCCCGTGCGGACAAAAACGCCGCGGTGGAAGTGGAGAAGACCATGCGCGAATATCTCGACCGGCAGGACTGGCGGGTAAACGCCAATGCAAATCAGGGATACTCTCTCGGCGGGCTCATCTTGAACACTTCGGGAAAAATTATTGCCAACTACTGGCTCAGCCACGTGTACCCGCGCGAAGTGGGCGAGGCGCATCGCGAGGGCGACATTCATATTCACGACCTCGACATGTTTTCCGGATACTGCGCGGGGTGGAGCCTTCGTGCACTTTTGGAAGAAGGCTTCAATGGTGTGCCGGGAAAGACCGAGTCGGATCCGCCACGGCATCTCGAGAGCGCAGTATCACAGATGGTAAATTTCCTCGGCACTTTGCAAAACGAGTGGGCGGGAGCACAAGCGTTCTCTTCTTTCGACACCTATCTCGCGCCGTTTGTGAAAAAAGACAAGATGGATTATCGCACGGTAAAGCAAGCGATACAGCAATTTGTTTTTAATCTCAACATTCCTTCTCGATGGGGCACACAAACACCATTTACCAACATCACTCTCGATTGGATCTGCCCCGACGATATGAAAAAGAAGCAGCCTATTATCGGTGGCGAGATTATGGACTTCACGTACGGCGACTGCCAAGAAGAGATGGACACTATTAATCGCGCCTATATCGAAGTGATGACCGCGGGCGACAGAAACGGCCGAGTCTTCACCTTCCCTATTCCGACCTACAACATTACCAAAGATTTCGATTGGGAAAGCGAAAATGCGAAAATGCTTTTCGAAATGTCGGCAAAATTCGGCATTCCATATTTCCAAAATTTCATCAACTCTCCCCTCAACCCGAGCGATGTGCGCAGTATGTGTTGCCGGCTCCAGCTCGACCTGCGCGAGCTCCGTGCACGAGGCGGCGGGCTCTTTGGCTCCGGCGAAATGACCGGCTCCGTCGGCGTCGTCACCATAAACCTTCCCCGCATCGGATACCTCGCAGAAACAAAAGAAGATTTCCTGGAACGCCTCGGCAAGCTCATGGATATTGCGAAGAATTCTCTGGAGATAAAGCGTAAAGTCGTGGCGGAAAATATCGACCGCGGACTGCTTCCGTATACGAAGCGCTACCTCCCGACCCTCCACAACCACTTCGCCACTATCGGATTAAACGGTATGAACGAAGCGTGCATGAACTTCCTCGGCGAAGAAAAAGATATTTCTACCGAAGAGGGGCGAGAGTTTGCTCTCGAGGTCTTAGACTTTATGCGCAAAAAACTTGGCGACTACCAGGAAGAGACGGGCAACCTCTACAATCTCGAGGCCACACCCGCAGAAGGCACGACGTATCGATTTGCAAAAGAAGACCAGAAAAGATTTCCCGACATTATTCAGCAGGGCACGAAAGATGCGCCGTACTATACCAACTCTTCGCACTTGCCCGTGGGCTACACGGATGATCCCCTCTTCGCGCTCGACCACCAAGATGATTTACAGACGAAATATACCGGTGGCACCGTGCTCCACCTTTTCCTCGGCGAGCGGCTCCGCGACTGGGAGGTAGCAAAAAACTTCGTGAAAAAAGTCGCGTATCGCTACCACCTTCCGTACTTCACCCTCACGCCCACTTTTAGTGTCTGTCCCACGCACGGATATCTTCCCGGAGAGCATGCACTCTGTACGACCTGCGACGCGGAATGCGAAGTATGGTCACGCATCGTGGGATACTTCCGCCCGGTATCGCAATGGAACCACGGCAAGAAGAGCGAGTATGCAGAGCGACAAGAATTTCTCGTGAAGAGCGATGAAGTGAAGGAGGAAGAAAAAGAAACAGTGAGTGTTACGTAAAAAACTATGCTCATATCCGGTTTCCAAAAATTAACATTACTTGATTTCCCTGGAAAGATCGCCTCCATGGTTTTTACCCAAGGGTGTTTGTTCCGCTGTCCATACTGTCACAACCCAGAATTACTCGGCTGGCCGGAAAAACCTGTATACATTCCCGAAGACGAAGTACTCGCGTATCTTCTGAAAAACCGCGACATGCTCGAAGGGCTCGTCATCACAGGAGGCGAGCCGACGCTTCACAAAGACCTCGGAGACTTTATGCGCAAAGTAAAATCACTCGGGCTTTCGGTGAAGCTCGATACCAATGGCGCACGGCCGGAAATGGTACGTGGTTTTATTGAAGACGGAATCGTGGATTATATCGCCATGGACTTGAAACACGTGTGGGGAAAATACAACACCATAGGGCGCACAAAAAAAGATGAAGACTGGCAAAACTGCAAAAAGACTTTCGACATAATCCAAACCTCAAAAATCCCGCACGAATTCCGCACCACCATTCTCCCCGGCTTCCACGAGGAAGAAAACTTTTACGAGATGGCGAGCTATCTCACCCCAGGCGAAACCTACTTTCTCCAAGACATCAGCTACAAAAAAACGCTTGAAAAAAACTTACCGAGAGACAAACATCTCGATCTTCCAAAAATTATTTCCGGGATTACTTCTCGCTTCCCCGGGCTTGTGGTAGATGTACGATAAAGCGAAAGTTGACATATCCTCTTCTCTCATGTTTATATGTGTGAAGTCCTCATCCACAAAAACAGGAGAAAAGACCGTGGATACTGAAATGATCATTGACACAAGTGACACCGAGGGGACCCCGGAAAACTTCGGGGGTCTTTTGTCGGAATATCTTAACGAAACCGCAGAAATTCCACGACTTACTCAGCCCCAAGAAGAAGAGCTATCGGGACGTGCGAAAAATGGAGACGGGCATGCTTTCGCCAGGCTGGTGGAGTGTAACATTGGACTCGTCAGAAGGGTCGCACAGCGACACACTGGTTGTGGACTTGATTTTGACGACCTTGTCCAAGAAGGAATATTCGGACTGATGCACGCAATTGAAACGTTTGACCCAAACCACAACAGAGAGGAAACTGGAAAGAAAATATGCTTTTCTACCCATGCCACTTGGTGGATCCGATCACGCATGGGAAAGGCCATTGATGAGATGTCTCGAACGGTTCGCATTCCCCCTGTGAGTGACAGAAAAAAAATCACACGGTATAAGCCCTTCTATAAACGCTCTCACATTGTTGGCGGACACGAAGCAGCGATGCGTGAAGCCGTGAGGACGCTTGGAACATCTTTCCAAGAAGCCGAGAGGGCTTTCATACTTTTGGGGTTAAAAAACACGAGTTCATTGAATACACCTCTCGCGGGCGACCCATCGTTTACTGCTCTAGACGTTCTTGAGGACCAAGGTGCGAAACCATACGATGAACAGCTTCATGAGGAGCATACTCTTTCATCGTTAAGAAAATGGCTGAGTGAACTCCCTGAAGAAGAACGATCTCCACTTTCAAGACTTTTCGGCCTCAATGGATACCCTGAGCATACTCTTAAAGAAGTGGCGAAAGCTTGTGGAATCACGGTGGATCAAGTACGACGAACCAAAAGCAGAGCGCTGAAAAAACTTCAGCTCATTGCTCTGCAAAACGGATATTCATCCGCAAACATTTTCTGGGAGTAAGATATGACTAGCTTCTGCATAGAAAGTATTGTTCGCCATCGACAGGATACTTCCCCTACGCCGCTGGAAATCGAGTTGCGCAGGCGACAAGCTTCTGGGCGGAACTCGCACAAGACAAATGGGGTTGTGCTCCTCGTAAATGAAGGAGTCCTCACTATTTTATTTCTACGCTTCAGGGCACAAAGCACGACAGACTTGATCGGGAAGATCATCACCTTCAACACAGACCATGGTGAAGGGGTAGATTCTCTGGGTGCAATGGAAGTACTCAGGGGATTTCTTAATGATGAGGCAGCTCGACTCGAAAGATTAGGAGAAACGGTCCCGGAAGTTATACTTGCCGAACGCCCTCCGCAGGAAGAACAAAAGTCTCCCCTCCGAAGAAGATTTTCTGATTTGCCGGGTCTGGGAAACAAGGCTCCCGGAGAGGAAAAAAGACCCCGAGGAAGACCACGCAAAGCCAAAACAATATGGACAGTAAAAGAAAAGCCAGAGAAACCATCATCAGATGGAGAAAAGCTCCTGAAATACTTGGAGGAAGAACAGATTCCGACCACCAGTGAGGGAGACACTGAACCGGAAAAACAACTTGAGTGGATTAATCCAGATGGAACTTTGTGCTCAGAGTGGTGGAGGGGAACCACAGAGTTTATTGCAAAGAAAACAAATAGAGTATTCCTCCTCGAGAGCTACCAACTCTGTTCTGATGCGGACGACGTCTGGGTCTCACTGCTCATTACAAAACCATTGGCAGGCGTGACCATTGCTTGTTCTTTACGCAAGCCGTTTGAGCTCAAAATCATCCACATCTGGGGAGATACGGACGTTGTTGAGATCAAGTAAATGTTTTAAAATTCGACGACGAGTCACCCGGCTCGTCGTTTTTTATTTTTCAAATTTATAGTATACCTTGTTGCCAAAACGAAAATCGAAATACAAAAGTCTTCCTTCGTCGATAATATCACCATGCATGGCTCTCCCCCACTTTGGCGCTTGGGCGAGCGAGCTGAGATTGTTTTCAAGCTTGGTCTCTTCCTGTGTCGTAGAGAATTTTATTTTCCATCCTTCACGGAATACGAGCTCCGCGTATTGATCATCCCCGAGTATTATTTTCTGTGGAGAAAAGCCAAGCTTTTTTGTGGCATCAGCAAAGGCAACAAGCATACGAAAAGTATTTTGATCAAGGAAAGATGCCCCGAGCGGAGAAGCGGGAGTGCTCGTAGAAAGTGGCGTCGTACCCGTCTGCACAAAAGCGAGATAGGCATCACCCGAAAAAGATGGCGAGGTATCAAAAACGATTCCCTCTTTGTCGACAAAATAGCACTCACTCTCGCCTTTGCAAAAAATATATGCCGGTTTGCGTTCGCTCAATGTAATCACCAAAGTATTCAAACCCTTGAGTGCCACCGCCACATTCTCTGCTCTGGGGAAATCTGCCGTGAGCCCTTGGGTAATTTCCTTGCGCGGATAGAGGAAGGCATTGGTACGAGGGAAGAGAAAATAATATTTGCCCGAAAGTGTGGCGAGGACTTTTTCTTTCACGGTGTCCGGCTTGATCACCTCCGCCCCATCTATTTCCACAGTGGCGATGGTGGCAGACGGAAGATGCGAGAGCCAAGCGACTCCGCCGATCAAGATTCCCAACAAAACAAAAAACCCTCCCGCAATAAAGAGCAGTCTTTTTTTGTGTTTCTTTTTGCCTTCTTGTGTACGAATTGGCCGCGACATGATCTACTTCCCAATAAATTCCTTCCCCATATATTTCTGGAGCGCTTTGGGAATCTTGATCGTGCCATCGGCTTGCTGATGGTTTTCGAGGAGCGGAATGAGGGCGCGCGGAGTAGCGAGAGCCGTGTTGTTGAGCGAGTGAGCAAAACGCATTTTGCCTTCAGAACCTGCCCCGAGCGAAGTCGCGGGGTCTTTATATCGGATATTGAGCCGGCGAGTTTGGAAATCATGAAAATACGATGCGCTGTGCGTCTCACGATACTTCCCTTCCGAAGGCACCCAGGCTTCGATATCGTATTTCTTCACCTGGCCCTGGCCCAGATCGCCGCCGCAGTTTACCACCACGTGATACGGTATCTCGAGTGCTTGCATGAGGTCTTCTGCGTTTTGCCGGAGCTCTTCGTGGAGACGTACGGATTCTTCATGGCTCGCCTCGCAGAGAATAAACTGCTCCCATTTCAAAAATTCGTGCACACGCATGAGGCCTTTCGTATCCTTGCCGTGCGACCCGGCTTCGCGGCGAAAACACGGAGAGAAGGCGAGCATCTTCATGGGAAGTTTTTCCGCAGGGAGAATTTCGTCCATGTAATATCCCATACCCGCTACTTCACCGGTGCCTGCGAGATAGGTGTTGTCTTGCGTGTGATACAAATCTTCTTCGCCTTGTGGGAGATAGCCGGTGCCGAGCATCGTCTCGCGCTTCACATGCGATGGCACAAACATCGGCGAAAATCCACGGCTCGTGAGGAGATCTACCACGAGCTGCCACATTGCCATGTTGAGAAGCACCGCATCGTTTTTCAAAAAATATCCGCGAAAGCCCGCCACCTTGACCCCGCGCTCAAAGTCCGCCATGTCGTGCATTTCCGCGAGCTCGATATGGCTCTTTGGAGTGAAATCAAATTTTGGAATTTCGCCCCACACAGAGACTTCCTGATTCTCCGCATCCGAGTCACCCTCTGGCACCGAGATGTCGGGGACATTGGGCACCTGGAGCATGAGGGTCTGCCACTCTTTCATCACGCCCTTCAACTTCTCTTCGCCTTCTTCCATTCCCTCTTTTAAATGTTTCCCTTCTTCAAGAAGCGTGTCGCGGTCGCCCGGAAAAGCGGCGATTTTTTTACTTAAAAGATTTTGCTCCGCGCGCTTGGCTTCGATCTCTTTCAAAAGCTCGCGCCGAGTGTCATCTACTTTTACGAGCGCTGCCACATCGAAAGATATGTGTTTCTTCCGAGCCGCCTCACTAATGAGCTCCGTATTTTCACGGATGAATTTGATATCTAACATAATTGCATAGTAACAAATGGGGGGTAAAAAATAAAGCCGCCACGGGTGAGGTGACGGCTACTTGTGGACTCGAACCCGGGAAGCCTACGGCCTTTCGGGGGAGAGATCTTGGTGATCTTCATCCGCGTCCGCTACACAGAGCGGTGCGGACTTTTCGATCACAGGCTCCCAGTCCTTGTACGGGAGTGAAGCCTCCGACTCCGGTGGGATGAGGCGAGAAAGTGTAATAGTCCCTACTCCCCTTGCGCACCACCCATCCGCACTCGACACGACATCTTCGAATTCTTTGTATGCGGCCCCTCTGGGCAGATACTGCTTATCGGGAGCGGCCCCTGACGGGTGAGTGAGCTCTACCTCGTACATACCCCCGAAAAAAAACTGTATCGCAATCCAAATGACGACGAAGACGCCGAGAACAAACGACACCGACATAATAATTTTCGTAAATTTTTCGACTTTCACGATTATTCCCCGAATCAAAAAGGCGAATTTGCCTGGACTATATATAAACTACTTTCCTATTTTTGTCAATAGCTTTGTGGGCAACCCACCCACATATCTCTGAATGAGTTTTTCTTTTTTCTCCCTCCGCCATTTTTTAAGCTGGATTTCCCTCTGCCTTGCGTCGGCAAGTGTTTCCTGTTCTTCAAGAAAAACTATCTTAAAATCTGGTACATGCTTCGTAAACTGAGCGCCTCGTTTACTGTTGTGATAGCGCACTCGTGCCTCTGGGTTTTCTGTGACGCCAACGTAAAGTTCGTTGACTGAGTTTTTGATCATATAAACATAATACATGTAAAAGAATATAACATACTTGCAGCCCTTCGACTTCGCTCAGGGCACTCGATTCGGCACGAGAAATAACCCCAAGATGAGGAGCTTTAAGTTAAGGTGGCTTGCCACGAGTGAGGTCGAGCTTGCCGAGACCGAATCGAGTGGAAGTGCCGGGAGTCGAACCCGGGTGCAAAAAGTTTCACTGCATGTTTCTACGGAGCGTAGTTTCTTTTTGGAATTTAAATGTATCAGGTAAGGAAGAAACAAAATCCTGATACACCGAGCTTCTATGATTTCGAAAATTTCCCGAGGCGGAAGAAATCTCCTATCCTGAAAGTTTATTACACCTGAAATACCGTATCAGGAGTCTGATACTTCAGACGTCCGGCTTTGCTTACCGTTTAGGCAAGAGCGAAAGCTGGAGAGTAGTAAGGGGAAACGATTCCCTTTACTCTCGCAAGAGTGTTTTTTGCACTTCTTGTTGTTCCGTTTTTTAGCGAGAGTACGGACACTCGGCTTCGCGTATGCAATGAAGGCTTCTTGTCTATGCCTTTCACCCCCATATGAAAATTAATATTCTTCTTTCAAAGTACGCCCCACATCTCTCGCCATGTCGCGCTTTTTAATATCCTCGCGCTTGTCGTATTTCTTCTTGCCTTTGACGACGGCGATGTCAGCCTTTATCTTACCGCCCTTATTATACAACGATAGTGGGATAGCAGTCAAGCCTTTCTTGTCTTCCGCTTGAGCGAGCTCGGCAATCTCTTTTTTCGTGAGCAAAAGCCGGCGAGTGTGATCGGGGTCATAGTCTGCCGATCCGCCGGCGAGATTACTCGGCTGATAGGCGGGAATATTCATGCCCACGATAAACGCCTCTCCTCCCCGCACGATGACCCGGGCGCCTTCGAGCGAGCCTCTCCCGGCACGAAGAGACTTCACCTCCAGTCCCAAAAGCTCGATCCCCGCATGGAAGGTTTCGAGTATTTCGTAGTTTAAATGCGCCTTTTTATTCTGCACGAGAGACATGATCGAATTGTATCAGTGGAAAAGATAGTTGACAAGCTAAAAAGCAGGTGGTAAATTTATTTTAGTCTTTCAACCAATCCACCGAGGTATACGTTATGATCACAGTCATCGTGAGTTTGTCGCTTGGGGCAGTGCTCCTTGCGGTAATCTTCCCGCACACCACCACTCCCCGCGAAGAGATGCGGGAATGCCACGTGAGGGATGAATACTGGACGGGTTATGAGAAATAGCCTGTCCGCCCCGAAGCCCCGATGCAACAGTAACCAATCTGTTCTCGGGGCTTTCCTATTTTAAAATCTAGAACTCAAGCTCTACACTCTCCCCTCTTTTTACTGGTGCTTCCGCATGGATGCCGAGATTGTCTCGAAGCTTTTGTGTGAGTGTGAGTGATGCTTTCGGCTCGCCTAAAACGACAAACACTCTTTCCACACTGTCGCCCATCTGCTCTACGAAATCGACGAGATTGTCGGAGTCTTTGTGTGATGAATACCCGTGAATGGTCACGACGTTTGCGTTGACGGCAATTTCTTCTCCAAAAATCCGAATATTTTTCGCGCCCTCTTGTAGATGTCTTCCTGGTGTCCCGGCCGCCTGATACCCGATGAGAAGCAGGGTGTTCTTTGGGTCTGGTAAATATGCTTTTTCATGATGCACGATGCGCCCGCCGTTGCTCATCCCCGACCCGGCGATAATAACTTTCGGAGCCGGCACGTCGGCAATCGCTTTCGACTCTTCAGTGTGAAGTGTCACCTTCAGTGTTGGAAAGTTGAAGATATCATCACCAGCTTTTATTTCTCCAGAGTACATTGCGAGAACACGCAAGAATACCCAAAGAACGCTTGGTTTCCCGCCCATTCCCTCAAATCCCAA
>CALMXW010000134.1 GCA_937871115.1 uncultured bacterium | reverse complement strand
ACATCAATATTCCAGAGTACGAATCTCGCGTTGCCATTATTAAACACAAAGCACGACTTTCAAACTACAGCATGGGCGAGAGTATGCTCCAGTTTATTGGAGCATCCCTCGAGTGCACCGTGCGTGAACTCGAGGGAATTATAAATTCAGTCATCTGCCAGTGCCGAATAAAAGGAAGAGACCTGACTGTAAACGAGCTCAAGGCTGTAATCAAGAATAGTGTGGCCCCGAAAAAGACAGTATCCGTAAAGGACGTAATCCATATTGTTTCAGAGTTTTACCAGATAGATGAGAATGTCTTATACGAAAAGACACGCAGAAAGGAGGTGGTCCGTCCGAGACAAATCGCTATGTATCTCCTTCGTGAAGACTTTAATATCTCATTTCCAACCATAGGGGAGAAGTTTGGGGGAAGGGATCATACCACCGTCATACACTCTTGCGATAAAATTAAGAACGATCTCAAAACAGACGGAATACTTTCAGAAGAGCTTACACAGATACGATCGATGCTGTGAATAAGTACTGGATATCTTTAAAAAAATTGTGGAGAAATGACGAACGACTTGTTGATGAAAAGTGGGGAAAAGAGTAGGGTAAAAGAAAGAGTGGAAGTTTTCCCAACATACGCAAAATAATCAAACGTTTTTACACAGGGAGAAAAGTTTATAAACAGCCGAAGAAAAAGAATTTAGAGAAGTTATCCACTTATCCACCACCCTAATAACAACAAATTCTTATATGAAAATAGAAACTATTAAAGATACTTTACGCACGGCGGTTGGACAGGTGGAAAGAATGACAGGAAAGAATCTCTCACTCCCCGTGCTCTCCGGTATATTTCTTTCTGCGAAAAACAACACCCTCCTCCTTCGATCCACAAATCTCGATCTCGGTATAGAGATTTCACTTCAGGCCAAGGTAGAGTCTCTGGGGGAAATAATTGTCCCGGGCGGAGTACTCTCCTCTCTCCTCTCGGGTGTGTACGATAAGAAGGTTGTCCTTGAAGAATCACAAGGGAATCTTCAAGTGGTGTCTCAGAGCGCCTCATCGGTCATTAAAGGACTTCCGAATGAAGATTTCCCGACCCTCCCAGTTATTCAAGATGAAGAGGGGTTCGAGGTATCCGCTGAAAAATTTATCGATGGCGTACGGAGTGTTTGGTATAGTGCTTCCACATCAGACATCAAACCCGAAATAGGAAGTGTTTATATATATCAAAAAGATGATGACATGGTGTTTGCTGCCACAGACTCCTTTCGCCTCGCAGAGAAGAAGATGTCTATTAAAAGTAAAGCAGAGGGGCTCCATCTTCTTGTTCCCTATAAAAATATCGTAGAAGTAATCCGCGTTTTTGAGGGGACTTCTGAAAACATCTCTATTAAGTTTAATAAAAACCAAATTTCTTTCGCCACTTCTGGTACATACGTAACTTCTCGCGTAATCGACGGTATTTTCCCAGACTATGAACAGATTATCCCCAAGAGTTTTATTACTGAGGCAACCGTTCTAAAACAAGATCTCCTGAATTCTCTCAAGGTATCAAATATTTTCGCGGATAAGTTTAATAGGGTAGATATTACTGTGTCCCCAAAAGGGAAAACCTTGGAGCTAAAGTCTCAAAACGCAAGTATTGGTGAAAATACCTTTAGTGTGGATGCCGCCATTGAAGGAGAGGAAATAAAGCTCGGATTTAATCAGAAGTACATCATGGATTGTTTTCAGTCTATAAAGCAAGAAAGTGTGGTTCTGCGGTTTGCTGGTGCTGGGAAGCCCTTGGTAATTCAAGGGGTTGGTGATAAAAGCTTCTTGTACCTCATCATGCCGTTGAATCAGTAGGTACATAAAACAGGCCAAGTCGGTAATTAAAAGTTTTCAAGTCTGGCCGAGCATAGTGAGGAGATCCGAGGACTTGAAAATTTTTAATTACCGACTTGGTTTAGAAGAGATTGAGTTTTTTATGCTCCATATTACAGAGTATTTTAAAAAGTTTACTCACCTTGCGCCACCAGAGAAGGTGGTGAAAGAAGCGGTTGAAAAGACCGTAGAGAAACATATTGGGGTAAAGATTGCACCAGACTCGATACGTGTAGAAAATGCGGGTCAAAACGGCTCGGGAAGCACGGTGTATATCGCAGAGCACCCAACCCTCAAAAACGAAATTTTCATGCACAAGCGTGCCATTTTGGACGACTTACGCGCATCACTCGGGGCCAAGGCTCCTCGAGATATACGATAATCTTTTACTCGCTTACTTTTATATTAAGTTGCGCTTGGCTTTGGTTTCCCGCTGAATCATACCCAATAGCACGGATGGTGTTTGTGTTGTTTGGCTTAAAGTCTTCAATTTGTGCGGGGATAAACGAAGTG
>CALMXW010000133.1 GCA_937871115.1 uncultured bacterium | reverse complement strand
ACAGCGGACGCTGTATGGCAGACATGGGGCAGTATCGTGGACAGGAGACCAAACGTAGAACGCGTGGCGATTTTCGGGGGAGACCATATCTACAAGATGGATATTTCACAAGTGGTGAGATACCACAGCTCAAAGAAAAGCGCATTCACCATCTGTGTCGAAGTGGTACCTGTTGAAACCGCTGCGGAGCAACTAGGAGTACTTCGTGTAGATACATCGAACCGAATTCTCGAATTCGTAGAGAAACCAAAACTCGAAGATGTCCCGCACATTCCCGACAGAAAAGGTTGGTGCTATGCATCCATGGGCAACTATGTTGCCGAAGTAGACGTTTTGGGAAAGATACTTTCAGATGACGCATCTCGTACAGACTCTTCTCATGACTTCGGGAGGGACATCATCCCCGAAATCCGCAAACGAGGTCTCCCTATATATGCTTACCCTTTCCATCTCAACGAAATAGAAGGTGAGCAAGGACATTATTGGAGGGACGTTGGAACACTTGCCGCTTATCATGCGGCAAGTACGGACCTACTCGACTTTGTCCCAAGACTTAACCTCCGTAATGAAAACTGGAAAATTCCTACATACCCCCCGAATCAACCCTCGGCAATGACATTGGGTACTGATGTAGCCTCAATACACACAAGCGCCGCTGGCGGCACCATTGTACACAACGCAAGAACTTACTGGAGCATTCTCGGAAGAAACAACCGCGTTGAGCAAGGCGCGTCCGTCGAAAACTCAATCCTCTTCGACGATGTTACTGTCGGGAAAGGAGCACGGATACGTTTCATCATTTGCGACAAGGAAGTTGTCATTCCGCGGGGAACAACCATCGGCTACAATCGCCAAGAAGACGAGGCTCGTGGTTTTACCATAGAGCCACTCAACGACAACGAGTGGCTCAGTGTCATTCCGAAGCGATACAGATTCTAATCTTTTTCAACTTCAACAGATAGTATTCTCAACTTTAGCGCCCGAACTCCGGGCGCTTTTTTCTTTTTCAATTTTACCCAGCAAATTGTATCGCTACAAAAAGGACGAGCAGCCCGGCAAGTGTCATCACTGTCGTGAGTGCTCTCGGGTGCCCGTGATGACTCTCGGGCACAAGATCACTCGCTCCAATATAGAGGAAGAAGCCGGAGAAAAGTGCGAGGATGATGCTCAAGCTTTTTTCCGGAAGTGCAAAGAAAAATGTCGAGGCTGCACCGAGCACGGGAGCGAGAGCGTCTACCAAAAGCCACTTGAATGCCGCGCGCCGCTCTCCCCTATTTTTTAAAATGAGATTTACCGTATTGATACCGTCGGAAAAATCGTGCACGAGCACTGCCGTGGCGACAATAGCCCCCACGCTCGCCGAGACTTGAAATGCGAGACCAATGGCCGCACCATCGAGAAAGCTGTGGAAAGAAAGACTCCCTGCGCCGAGCATCCCCCTGCGGTGATGTGTACGGTGATCTCGAGCCTCCTCGTGCGAAACATGTTCATCTTCTCCACCATGTGAATGAAAGAAAATTATCCGGTCGAGGATGAGATAGAGCGCAAAGCCAAGCGCCATGAAACTTGTTATTGTACCCGCCTCGAAAAAATTTTTCCCCAGCTCGAGAGATTCAGGAATGAGGTCGAAAAACGCAACACCGATGACCGCTCCGGCACTAAACCCCAAAACGAGATGGAGTTTGTCTTTAAATCGCAGAGCAAAAAGCCCGCCTGCAAGAGTGGAGAGGAACGCAGCGAATGCAATAAGAAGTATCATAAATTTAAATTTTTAAAGT
>CALMXW010000132.1 GCA_937871115.1 uncultured bacterium | reverse complement strand
ATAGACAAGACGATAAAATGATAAAACAAAACTCAAAAAAATGCAAGCACCTCCCTACACTCGTCGCGGTTTCGGGGGCTTTGGTCCATTGTGAGGCACGGGAGTCGCATCTTTGATAGAGCGAATCTCGATACCTTTGCCTGCAAAACTACGTACTGAAGCCTCTCGCCCTGCTCCAACACCACGAATTACTACTCCCACTTCTTTCATACCCATTGCTTCTGCTTTGTCGGCCAATATCTCCCCCACCTTTGCCGCAGCAAATGGCGTGCCTTTCTTCGCACCCTTGAAACCAAGCGTCCCGGCTGAAGACCAAGCGAGGGTGTTGCCTGCTTCGTCTGAAAGAGAAACCTTGGTGTTGTTGTAGGTAGCTTCTACATAGAGGCGACCTGAGGCAACTTTCTTTTTTGGTGCGCGAGAAGAGCTGGCTTTCTTTCCGCCAGTCGATTCTCCACCCTTTTTTACTATACGTTTTTTTCCCATGGTAATTTTATGTCTTTTCTACTTTACGCTTACCCGACATCATAGTCTTTCGGACATTGCCTCGCACGGTGCGAGAGTTTGTCTTTGTGCGCTGGCCTCGGACCGGGAGGTGGCGCATGTGGCGAGTGCCACGGTAAGTCTTGATATCTTTCAAACGCTTGATGTTTCCGGTAACGATGCGGCGGAGGTCTCCTTCTACTTTAAATGCTTCTATGCCTGTACGAATCTTTGCTTCCTCGGCTTCAGTAACCTCACTTCCCTTTTTGCTGTATTCTACCCCCGCGCTGTCCAAGATTTTTCGTGCGCGAGATCTCCCAATGCCATAAATAGCCGTGAGTCCGATTTCGATACGCTTTTTATCTGGAATTGTGATGCCGAGTACTCGCATACTTTCGTGTGTATTACATTAATTATTTAGCCCTGACGTTGTTTATGCTTCGGATTCACGCAAATAACATACACGCGACCATGTCGTCGGACAGATTTGCATTTCATGCAGATTTTCTTGGTAGATGATCGAACGCGCATATGATTGTGTTTATTGAAATCCTCAACAACTAAATTCTACATTCGCTTGGTAATTCTGCCTTTGCCTCCGTAGGGGTCGAGCTTTACTAAAACACGATCTCCTACAAGGACTCGAATCCGGTGAAGTCGCATGCTCCCAGAAAGGTAAGCGAGGATTTCACCCTCTTCACCCCCGGGTTCTTTTCCCGGGACGGCTATCCGGAAAAGGGTGTTTGGTAACGCTTCCGTCACGGTTCCCTGTACGGTATTTTCTCTATCCTGTTGGCCCTTATAATCCATCGTGCAAGTGGTGAATATCCTAGCAAAGTTACGGTGTGACGTCAAGCGACGCACCCTGAGCGGTCGACCCCGCCCCTGTATCATCTCCAGAAATGGTCAAAATTATACCATTTGGATCGTTCGGGAACTGAGTTTTCCAGAAAGGAGAGAAGGTGACTCGAGCTTTTTCAATACCAGGGAACTTCCCAAATACTGCGGTGTATTCGCTCTTTTTTACCCCAAGCAATGCTTCTTTGAGCTTTGCACTGTCGATATTCCAGATGACTTTTGGCTGACCAGTGATGGTGAGCTCAATTTTAGAAGCTGACGGAGCGGAGAGGACGCTGGAGTCCTTCATCTCGACCTGGAGAGCATCAAAGTTTTCAACACTTGTCTCCTCTCCGTCGGGAACGGTCACCACTCGTGTCGCAATCTGGCGAGAGAGAATGGCGGTATTAAAGAGTCCTGCATGCAATGTTCCGCGGGTGACAAGCTTTACGTTTCCATTGTCGCTATCTTGGGTGCTGTGCTCAAAGGTCACTGTGCCAACATTTTTGAGCACCGTAGTGCCTTCTGGTTTCTCGGCGAGAGCTTTTTTCCAGAGCGCATCGCCCACAGAAGCTTCAAGCTCTTGCTCCGCCTTTGCAAGGTCTGCGTCAGCCACAGTCTTCATCTTTCCTTGGAATCCTCCTGAGATAGATCCTTCACCATGAGCGCTGAATTTAGCAAACTGCGGCGACCCTTTAAATCCAGGGATAGTAAAATCTGTGACACCGACGTTGTATTCCGTGCCAGGAAGATCTGCAAACACTGTTACCTCAAGCTGGCCGGGGTTGCTCCCGCTCATTCCCGGTACGGTCACAGAGTCAGAGATACGGTAAATTTTTCCTTCCTTTGACTGAAAACGGGTATTTTTTACGAGACGTTGTGGTGCGGTGCTGTAATTGTTTGAAATCGTTATTTTTCCGGAAGCTTTCTTCTCCACATATTTTTCTCCAGTTGCGGAAAGATCACGGGAGTCATCAGCGGTCAGGGTAGCCACCTGAAACGCCATACCAGGACTTGAGCTTGAATCTTCGACAACAAAAGCAGCGTGATCGAGTGGGACAGTGACAGACTTTTGCTGAATAGCCACCTGCACGCTTCCAAAAAATGCTCCGTAGGCAAATGCGCCAACGAGGCCGAGCACGAGCACCCCGCCGATTACCCATGGTATTTTTGAAGATTTTCTTCCAGAAGAAAATTCTTGCGAAAGACTCTCTCGTCGATCTTGGCTTTGTTTCATCTTTTCGAAAATCGGAGATGAGTCTATGCCACGAGTATCCTTGAAAGTCTCGGACTCGTGAGGTTTTTCTGTCTCTCTTGGAGCAGGAGATGATGAATGGGTACCTGAGGAAGAGTGTACGTCAGAGTCTTCGTTTTTTGAAACCATATCTTGGATAATCTTTTTTGGCATAGCTTTTTTAATTAAATTACTTGGTAAAATAAACCGAACCGGAAAGTCTTTTATTCTAAAAATAACCTTCTTGCAAATACTGCTTCGAGCGCTAAAAATGGGTCGCGCTCTACACCTTTCTCAAAGTCGCACAAGTTGCTAAAGAATTGGACTTGAAGTGGTCGAACACGGAAGAGGTCTTCCGTACGAGTATATTGTACCACTTTATCTCTTGCGATGCTTTCCGCAAACCAGTCGCATACATCTGAATCGGCCGTAAAAAAGATATCGACCGGTACATTCAAGCCTGCTCCCGAGAAAGCAGAGAGCGCCTGGTGGAATTCTCGCCGCCAGTCTTCCTCTGCTTCATTGAGAATCGTCTGCAGTTTATCAACATTTTTTTCGTGCGTATCTCCATTTCGGTGCATGGAGAGCTCAGAAATGGCCTCTGCTGGGGTAGAACTTAGTCCGGCAGCAATTTTACGCAAAAGAAAATTTTTCCCATAAGGAAACGATGCTGTTTCCTGCAAAACACCTCCGCGTACAAGCGAGACATCGGTTACTTCTCCTGAAATATCCAGAAAAAGAAAATTGCTTTCGTGAAAAGTGTCGCGAATGACGACAAAAGCGACAAACGGGAAAGAGTGCAGGCGCATGTGCGAGATGTGGAAAGACTTTCGGATCGTGTCGTTTACTCGCGAGAAGATTTGATCTGGGACGATACTCACATACACCGCTGTCTCAATACTTTTCGCTGGCTTCCCGATAGGAGTGTCGGTCTCGTAGCCGTTCAACTTCACCTGGATGGACTCGTGCTCCATGATGACCCCCTCTTTTCCGATGCGTTTTGATTCTTCATGTTTGAACCCTTCTACTTCAGTAAAAATCATATCGGCGAGTGTTTTTTCTGTCACCACCAGAGGCTTGTCTTCTTTCTTTGTGGCGATTCGTGTCTGCGAGGCATACCACGGCGAAGAAAAAGAACAGATGAATATTTTTTCTGCAAAGAACGGGCTGTGCTGCTTGGAAAGATTTTTCGCGACTCGATCGAGAGCATCAAGCATTGAAGAGACAAAACGATCAAACTTGAGGTCTTCTTGAAAGACCATCTGCTCGCGTGCGGTGGCGATAATCTTTGGCTTTTGTCCGGGGAGGAGGGAGACATACGCTCCGCCGACCGAAGAACTTCCGATATCGAAAACAACAGCGATTTTCTCCTTTTTCTTACTGCCGAACATCAAAATCAGTATACCACAATTGTCCCGCGTGAAAGATGTGAATAAAGTTTATTTTTATTTCAGATACTCCGGCGTTTCGCGTGCCATAAAGTCTACTACTTGGCGCATGACGAACGTTGCACCGGTGAGGTTTGTCACGGGGCCCTTTTCCATGACCACCGTGAAGGCGTATCGCGGGTGGTCGTATGGGAAAAATCCCGTCACCCACGAGTTTACTCGCTGTTTAGTCACCCCGAGCTCTGCCGTACCGGTTTTTGCGGCAACTTTTACATCATTCGTGTACAAGCCTTTGCAAATGCCGTCGGTCACACACATGCGCATGCCTTCGTGAATGACTTCGAAGTCCGCTTCTGGGATCGGGATGTGCGTTGAGGTAGGTACTGGTGCGCCAGGGTCTCGTTTGAGAAGTCTCGGGGTCACCAAATTGCCGCCTGAAGCCATTGCCCCCACTGCGTGTACGGCTTGGATTGGCGTAGTCTGGAATCCATATTGCCCGATCGCTGTATGGTAGGTATTTCCCAGAAGCCAGGCGGCACCATCGAAGTTTTCTTTTTTCCATTCTGGACTGGGGATAGTCCCCTTTTCCTCTCCTGCAATATCAACTCCCGTCTTTTCGGCAAAACCAAACATGCGCATGTATTTTTCAATGCGTGCAATACCGAGCCCCGCCTGATCCTGATATCCCCCGCCTACGGCGTAGAAATACACGTCCGAAGAGACTGCGAGGGCTCGACGCATATCTACCCAGCCATGCGCTTTCCAGTCACGGAATATGGTCGGCTGGTCTGGGTGGTATGGATTGGGAATAGTGATTTTTCCCGCGCTAAAGATTTGTTTTTCCGGAGAGATGATATTTTCATTCAACGCCGCCAATGCCATAAAAGGTTTTACGATAGAGCCAGGGGTATACAAGCCGTGAATTGCTCGGTTCAGGAATGGAGTTTGAGTGTCTTGGATATATTCCGCGATTTTATTATTGTCCCCCTCGGTGAGTACTTCTGAGCTGTATTCGGGATAGCTCGTGAGAGCAAGGATTTCTCCCGTCTGAATATCCATAATGATCCCCGCTCCGCCTTTAAAGTCCACCTTCTCCGCGAGGCCTTGGATTGCTTCGTAGAGTTTCGACTGCACTCGTGAATCTATGGAAAGGTGGATGTCTTTCCCTGGAGTCGGCGGCTCGATAACACTTTCGGATTTTACTTTTCCACGTGCGTCCACCTCGCGAAGTTTGAGTCCGTTTTTGCTCGCAAGGTCGGTATCGTACGCTTTCTCGACCCCGTCCATGCCCTTGATATCTGTCTGGTAGTAAACACCACTCTTGTCTTTCCCTGGGTAATTTACAAAGCCAAGGACATGAGCGAGTCCTGGAAGCGGTTTGTACTTTCGCGTAAGAAATTCATTCACAGCAGCACCGTCTGGAGTGGTGGAGGTGCTTGTTGTTGCAGAGAGACTCGAAAGCGACGCAAACCCCACAGGGGTAGTGGTCGGAGAGAGAGGGAGTTCATTCCACACCAGCTCCACGCCATTACGATCGTAAATAATTCCACGTGGGCCGAAGATTACAGAGTGCTCGAGGCGATTTTCTTCCGAGCGCTTAGCAAATGCAACACCTTGCACCACTTGGAGATCCCACGCTTTCCAGACATAGGCACTAATAATAAAAAGAAAGACGCCGCCGATGAGCCACACCGCCGCTTTTGAAATAGGTTTTTCTATTCGTCCTTCAAATTGATGTTGGTCAAACTCGGGCAAATTGCTCGAGTCGAGAAAAGTTTCATTCGGATCTATTTGATATGTGCGGCGTCTGCGGGACATGTCCTCGCATTTTACCCCACCGCGCCTTCCATCTCAAGCTCGATGAGTCGGTTGAGCTCGAGTGCGTATTCGAGCGGCAATGCTTTTACGATAGGCTCCACGAAACCACCCACGATCATGCGCTCAGCTTCTTGTGCCGACACACCGCGGCTCTCGAGATAAAACACTTCCTGCTCCCCCACCCGGCCCACGCGCGC
>CALMXW010000131.1 GCA_937871115.1 uncultured bacterium | reverse complement strand
TTTGAGTTTTTTAAAACACCCTTCTCCACACTCTTTGGATACGGATCAGGAATATCTTCTACTGTGCCACAATCCTCACACACGATATGGTGATGGTGCGCCGTACCCAGAGCAAGCTCGTAGTGCGCATGGGAATGTTTGAGATCCACCCGCTCTACAATCCCCGCTTCGACGAACGCATCGAGGGTACGATATATTGTCACCTGATCTACTGGAAGAGGAAGTTTTTCAGAGATATTTGGGACACTCAACGGCTTCCTCCCTTGCTCCAATACTTCAAGTATCGCCATGCGCGAAGGCGTCGCTTTATGCCCAATATCTCGAAGTATTTTCTTGAAATCAAGAGCTTGTCTTTCCCCTTTTTGTTTCATGGGCTTATACTACACTAAATGCAAAAAACTTGCAACAAACTTTTTGCTATGCTAGACTCTTTTCAGTAGATGCAAAATACTTGCGTTTACTGAAAACTCAACAACCTTTGGAGAGAAGCTATGTCGTCAGCACCTTGTGAAGCCTGCCCCCCGTGTTGCAGCCAATGCGCATGGGACCATTCGTCCCCCATCTCGGCGCCCTCACCACGAGAAAGTATCGTCATCGTGCGGTCTTCCACTGAATACGGTTGTTTGCGCGGCGGGGAGATCGTCGTCGATCGTGCAAAGGGTGTACCCCTTTTTTCAAGAGATGGCGACTATTTCCCTCTTTCTTTACAGTACGGAGGAGTGATACAAGGGACCACCCTTGAGCGCGACATCGGGACAGGAATTACCCGGCTGGCATAATGCCAACATGCAGTACTGATACTCAAGACGAGAATCAGTACTGCTTTTAATAGTAACAACATGAATTGGACAGATTATTTTATCGTCGCCAGTGCCACAGCAAGCATTGCCCTCATCTGGAGAATGATACTTTTGGATCACTCAGATTTTGCGGTGTTGGTAAAAAAAACTCCCCTTGCAGGAGAAGCATTGTACTGTGGTTTTTGTTTTCCCATGTGGCTTTCTTTGTTTGCCACCTTGATGATAAATCCACTCGCTGGGTGGGAACCGAAACTTTTCCGAGAACTTCCGGTATTTCTCGCATCTCTCCTTCGTCTATTCTTCGGATGGCTTTCTCTCGGATCGGGGGTTCTTTTTATTCGATTTTTTATTACAACACTCATGGACGCAACGGGTGTGCTTTCTCACCTGCACCGGACAAAACATCCAGAAGAAACACTTACCGCCTCACCAACACAAATACAGAAATGAAGGTTGTGATAGGCACCGCGAGTACGAGCCCAATGCTTCCGATCATAATGCGGATAATTTCAGTGGAGAAAATTTCTTGATTCACCATTTCCCATACACCCGCTGATGACTGCGAGAAGAGAAGGAGGAGCGGGAGAGACACCCCGACGTACGCAATAGCTAAAGTATTTACGAGAGCGCCAATGTGTTCCCGCCCAATGCGAAGCGCACGAAGATACACTTCCCTTCTCGAGAGTTTCTCCCCCGCGCGCGCGAGCTCCTCCACCGCTACCGCCTGCCCTATCGCCACATCATAGAGTACTCCCAAAAGTCCGATCAAAATTCCCCCGAGGAGAAGTCCCGTGAAATCTATAGCTCCGTGTGTATTGAAATGAAGCGAAACCGCTTCTTCGGAATAATATCCAGAGAGGCGCGCACTGTCCACGGCAGCATGCGCAAGAAACCCTGTGAAGATAATCGTAGTGATCATTCCAATCACAGCAGAGCTCGTCGTCTTGTTGAATCCGTGTGTGATGTATGAGCCGAGTATAATAATAAGTGAAGAAATGCCGATACTCATGAGCACTGGAGAATATCCGTGTAAAATTCCAGGCAAGAGTAAATACAAGATAAAAAAGAAGCTCAAAAAAAGAGCGAGAAGACCACGTACCCCTTGAATGCCACCAAAAAAGAGAACACACAAAACAAAAAGACCAACAAAGAAAAACACCGCCGGGAGGCGATACGGATCTTTCACGACATACGCATTCGTACCGTCTACCTCATTTGTGACATGCATGAGATAAAAAACCTCACCTCTCTTGAGGTTGAGATAATCATTGTCTACGGTGAGCGCTTTTCCTTTTTCTTCACCGTCCAAAACTTCCACTCGAATTTGTTGAAAATTTGTCTCCGTATCTGTGCCCGGTATAAGTCTTCGTTCTTGATTGAGAATATCAAGCACTTTTGCTTTCATCGTTACTTGTTTGTCTGGCACCATCTCTTGCCCATGAGCAATAAATGGGAGAAAAATTAATATCCCGATTACGAGCGCCGTGAGAGACGCAACGAGCACTGCTCCAGCGGCAACGTCTTTCGTATCTCTCGCAAAAGGATGATACTCCGGAGACGTGAGGTCCATGTCAATCTCGATCGCAGTATTAAATGCTTCGGCGGCGAGGACAAATCCAGCCGCAAGGATAAGCATCATCCATTCTGTACTCGAGATGTTGAAGTGGGCCCCAAGTCCTACTGCCAAGATGAGAACACTAAGATGAATCCACGCATTGTGAGCCGAGAACGTAGCCAGTTTCCGTGATGGCGATAACCCTAGCAGCATCCCCGCCGGGTACCCCTACACCGAGCAGAA
>CALMXW010000130.1 GCA_937871115.1 uncultured bacterium | reverse complement strand
CGATGGCGTAGGATAAGATTCTTACATTCGGAAAATCCTAAATAAAAAAATGGGCTCTTCATAACATGAGTAGCCCGTTTTTTTTGTGTAAAATTATACACACTTGACAAAGCGCAAAAACATGTATAGTATGCGGGAAGGACTTAGTTCCTGAAATTTTACAACAAACGGGAGAACCTTGTGAACAATACAGTTTGCCAACGCTGCGCCCTGGTCATCGTACCCGGTGTGGCATGCCAAGCACCTGCCAACACTACCAACTGCGCCATTCAAGAAGAGCGGCAACGCCAACAGCAGATGGCTCTACGCGCTCAGCAGGCGGAAGACTTTGCAACAATGTGCCGAGAGTACGCCGGCGCCGAAAGCGATTAATTTCAACCCCACCACGGAGACACAGATGGACACAAACACACTCGATCCAAACATTGACCAACGCCAACGAGAAGCTGCGGAGCTGGCAGAAATCGCACAAAAAGCAACCATCGAAGCAGGCGACGTACGCCGAGAACGCATCCGGAAGGCCTACGCCCAGCCACAACAGGAAGTCACTCCCGACACCCCGGCGACCACCCAGCCCGAGTAACACGGGCTCGCACCACCCTCCGCAACGCACACAAGGATGTGTCGCGTGCGCGGGGGATTTTTTTATATTAAGTTATTTTTTTATCTCTCTATCTTTATAGAGCCTCGGCAACATCATAGACGGATTCCAATTCTTTTTTATTTTCGATATGTCGGTTACGGATAGATATTTTCCCTCTTTTGTATAATCGCGATCGAGAATCTCTCCTGTCTCGTAGAAAATAATCTGAGCAATACGGCGTCCGACGACGAGTGGTATGGTGTAGTGGCGAGAGTTGTTTGTAATCTCCATCGTCCAGCGATTTATATATCCCACATCACCCCAGCCAGCGCATTTGCAGACTTCAATGAAATTTCGACCCAGAGAAGAACGGGCCTTCATCATGGTAGTGACAACATTCTGTCCGCCAATAAATTCTTGGGTATGCCCGAGAATAGTTTCTCCCGGGGCGAGGAGAATAATCTTGTCGTCGGGTGAAATTCCGTCGAAATCAAAATTCTTCAAAATCTCTTTCGCCTTCCGGGCTTTTTCAGCGACAGTGCCCCACACCGCATCGGTATGACGTTTGTTCCAGATATTGTAGACACGACTTCCAGCGAGACCGTTTGCTACCCACGGATCCTGCTCACGGAAAAACCAATCACCCAAAGTGACATCATAACTCGATGTGGCAAGATTTTTTTTGTCGTACGGCTCGATGACAATATTGCCTATCTTTTTGTGCTCAAGAATTCTTTTGTCTGAGAGTGCCATGGGGTGAAATTTTATACTCTAATAACATAACATGATGTCTTAAAAACACGAAGCCACTTTTACGCAGCTTCGTGTTTGTCTTCCTCATTCGGCTTTCTTTACAATATCTTGCTCACCCCGTCGGACGTCGAACCGTCCTGTTTCAGCATGCGCGTAGATGGGCGCTTCACATTCTCCGAGAACTTCTCGAAGCGATTGCGCCATCTGCTGGGCACGTCTTTGGAGTGTTGGATGCACCGTGCTTCCTGAACGGAGCTCGGCGAGATACACCACTGCCGGAAGTCCTCCTGTGATACGGCATGGTACAAGATACCCCATCGGGATGTAATACTGCCGCGAAGCTTCGTCAGCAGTAAGCATTTCGACACGACGTTTTATTTCTCCAAGAAGTTTTTCCGCTGTACCGCGAAGACTTTCCGGTAGCTCACCGATATACCAGTCTTTTTCAAAACCATGTCGCATGGTAAGGAGTGGCATACGCTGTGTGACTGCACGATGCCGTTGTAAATCCCTAAAAGACCCGTAATCCAACAAGAACGAAAATTGGAGAGTTCCGCATTCGGAAAGGAATTTGGGAAGCTCCGTCTTTGGCGGACGTTTTTGAAATAATTCAGAATACTCTCTGAGCAGGATACGATTTAATCCGTTGTCTTTCATTTCAAAGTCGGGGAACGTTTCCGGATTAAAGTAATATCGTTCCCCCATGATCCATCTGTTATATTGCTCCGTGCCATCATATCGCTTGTGTCCAAAAGACCCGGGAAACGCTTCTTTAAGAGCATCTTCGAGCATGTCAGCGACGTGCTGTACTTCAGCAAGGGGATGATGACGAAGCTCTGCGATGTGATCTGCCGCTTGGCGTAGGTTTGTATGCCACGCAAGACTGGTTGATGCTCCAGCAGGAAGATATCCGCGCAGAATATCAAAAGCCCGAGCATTGATAGCCTTCTCGTACACTGATTCCTTCTCGCCCTCTTGCATCGGGAAACGACGCTTTAGATCTTCACAAAGCGGTTGTTTTGCACTCAAGTAGAATGCCCGCAAATCTTCCTGAATTTTTGAAGATTCTTCGGAGGCGACTGGATCAATGAAGGGCTGAGAAGTAAAGTCAACGTACCGCGTTGAAACTTCCTGTCCAGAATAAAGCGCCCAGTCCTGTATGGCTTTTGCAACAAGCATCGAAACCCCTTCAATGAAGACCGTTGTCGTACCACAGTCACCGATAGATTTATGCCCGTAGCCAACATAGTAGCTCGCCATAAATTTTTCGGGACCTTTTTCCGCAACAATCGCCAAATGCTCCAGCACACTGCGAGGGTCTCGCGAGTAAAGAGCTTGGAGCATGGCCTCTGCTTCAGGTGGTATTGTGGCGCCGGTTTCTAAAACGAGAACCAGCCCGCCACCAGAAAGGGGACGTGTGACATGTTTGAGTGTGCTGTACGTGTTCATGATATTTTTCCCATTGTAACAAAGTTTCCGTCTTTTATGCTAGTTTTTTTTTGAGATTTGCCAAGTATCTTTTTTTCTTATTCGTGGTATTTGAAAGCAAAAATTTTTTCAAATATGCTCTTATGCTATAGTGAAGTTATTATGTCAGAAAAACGCGGGAAATTTATCGTCATCGAAGGTGGCGACGGGTCTGGGAAGGCGACCCAAGCCGAGTTTTTGGTTGAGACATTGCGCAAGAGTGGGGAAGTAACCTACTTTGATTTTCCCCAATACGAAACTTCCGTATGGGGCGCGCTTGTCGGACAGTGCCTCGCCGGAGAATTCGGAGATTTCCTCCGCATGTCGCCTTATCTTTCATCGCTCCCATATTCTCTCGACCGCGCCTCTGCGAAAGACGCCCTCATTGCGGCGCTCCAAAAAGGACATGTCGTCTGCAACCGCTACACGCCGAGCAACATTGCGTATCAATCTGCGAAACTTCCCGACAAAGAACAAGAATCCTTCATCTCATTCATCGAAAGGGGAGAGTATGATGAAATCGGCCTCCCTCGACCCGATATGGTGATTTATCTTGACGTTTCGAGTAATATTTCTTCCGAACTCATCCTACAAAAAGCACAGCGTTCATATCTCACAGAAGATGTGAAGAAAGATCAGCATGAACAAGAGCCGGAATATCAAGACCGCGTGGCTCGGGTGTACCGAAAATTAGCAGCGGTACGCCTCGACTGGCACAGTATTCCCTGCACAGAAAATGGCACCTTGCTCTCTCGAGAGAGGATTAAGAAAGAAGTCGAGTCTCTGGTCCACACTCTCATTCCCTAGGGTTATCCACAGTTCTGGGCCCATTTCGCTTGACAAAGATTAAGCCTTGGTGTATAAAAGAATCTATTACTTTTTGGTTCTTTCAACAAGCAGAGAGAGGAGGACGGAAAATGAACGAAGCACCGATATGGTTGCAAATACTCACAGAGGAAATGGGTGGCATGGAACGCTACGAGGGAGCCCCGCGGTTTTTAGGGGAAGATCCCCCTCAACTGTTTCTCGAGGGTTTGAGAGAAAACCTTCGGAGACCGCAGCCGCCCCAGCCGGAGTCTCGGGGGTCGCTTTAGCCTCCAAAAATACGGCACACTGCCACCAAGAGCCACGACTGTTCAATACAGCACGGGCTCTTTTCTTTTTTCTGTGTATAATATTTTTATGGAAAAGTCTGGAAAATCAGTGAAGTCTGTGGGCTTCAAAATAATTTTCAAATACTACTGGATGCAGATACAGAAGTATAAGTGGTCTTTTTATGGTGTGTTTATTGTGTACGGAATAGCGACAGTCTTGGTGCAAATTTTCACGCCACTTGTCTACAGGAACATCATAGATGCTGTATCTCAAACAGTCACGAGGAGTCCTGCGGAGGAGGCACTCCTCTCTCTTCTTTTTATTCTTGCTTCACTTACCGTCCTTTACAATATTTTCTATCGAGTGGGGGAGTACCTGGCATCGTATTCGCGAGCGAATATTACAAAAGCGCTCACCGACTTTTCTTTACAACATCTTGAGCGGCACTCTTACGGGTTTTTCGCAAACACATTCACCGGAGGTCTTGTCGCAAAGACTGGGCGCTTTGTTCGTGCTTTCGAAAGAATGGTTGGTATTCTCGCCTACGATTTTTGGTCATCGACCATTGTGCTTCTTGGTGTCTTTATTGTTTTATTCCGGACAAATGCGGGCCTAGGATTATATTTCTTCCTCTGGCTTTTGGTTTATTTTCTGATTACCGTCATATTTGTGAAGAAGAAAAATCCTTACAATCTTGCCGAAGCGGAGGCAGATTCAAAAGTGACCGCTCGTGTGGCTGACTTTTTCACAAACATCCTGAACGTAAAGATGTTCGCATCGAAGGGGCAAGAGTTCTCTTCTTTTCAAGCAGTAACCCAAGAAAGATTTACTGCTCAAATACGATCATGGAATTTGGGAAACTTTCAGAATGCCATACAAGCCCTGCTCATCGGTGTCTTTGAAATTGGGGGAATGTACCTGGCGATAAAATTATGGCTTGTGGGGGAAATAACCGGCGGAACTGTAGTTTTGATTCAACTCTACACCAATGCTATCTTCGCACATCTATGGAATCTCGGGAGGACTGTCCAAGACTTCGCACATTGTCTCTCCGACGCCGCAGAGATGGTGGAGATTTTTGAGCAGCCGGTGGAGGTGCTCGACCCTGCTTCACCGGAAGCATGCCGAATACGGAAGGGCGTAGTGAATTTCCAAAGTGTAACATTTGGGTACGACCCAGCAAACCCCGTGCTCAAAGACTTTTCTTTCGCCGTCCGTGCAGGCGAGCGGGTGGGGCTCGTGGGTTCATCCGGAGCGGGGAAGACCACCATCACAAAACTCCTCCTTCGTTTTGCCGATCCACAGTCGGGAGTGATAGGTATCGACGGGCAAAATATTATGCACATCACTCAGGACGACCTGCGCCGCAACATCGCGTATGTGCCGCAAGATCCCGTACTCTTCCACCGCTCTTTGCGCGAGAACATTGCTTACGGAAAGCCGGAGGCGAGTGAAGAAGAAATTATTTCGGCGGCAAAGAAAGCACACGCGCACGAATTTATTTCCGGATTCCCCCAAGGCTACGATACTCTGGTGGGCGAGCGCGGAGTGAAGCTCTCGGGCGGGGAGAGACAGCGCGTCGCCATTGCCCGAGCCATCCTCAAAAACGCACCGATACTCGTGCTCGACGAAGCCACGAGCTCGCTCGACACAATATCCGAGCGGTATATCCAAGAGGGGTTGGAAGAACTCATGAAAGAAAAGACGGTTATCGTCATCGCCCACCGCCTCTCTACCGTACGCAAGATGGACAGCATCGTGGTG
>CALMXW010000129.1 GCA_937871115.1 uncultured bacterium | reverse complement strand
CCCTTTCGGACCTTCTTTTTTAAGCCATATTTCCAAATGCGGGGAGCCAATCCATCACCTTTTTCCGGTGCTCAGCGGCAGACCACCCCTTTCCCTCTTTAAAGAGCGCGGGATAGGTCGTTTGAAATTTTTCAAGGAGTGCGACAGAAGCCCTCGGGAAGGTCTCCGGGATGTTTTGGTTGTAGTCCTCCATAAACTCGAGGAGGGCTACGCGCACCTGGCTTCGTTCAAATTCTTCATTTTTTGCTTTCATTCCCCCCACAATACAACAAATTGCGAAATAATGCAACGACTTCCCAAGATCTCCTACTGCCTCCCCGAGGGTCGCATGGCGCAGTCTTTAAACGTCGTGGTGCCATGCTCTTCTACGAAAGCCCCGTCACCCTTGTTCCAGAAAACAAATGATTCATCAGTGTTGGCATAGCGCGCACCCGAAGCAGAGATTACCTGCGGGAGAGTCATCGATCTGCCGTCCGAAAGCTCGAGGTCTACCTTTTGGGAAGTACGAAATGTGGCATGAATATTTTTACCATCCGGACAAGAGAATATGACGTCGCTTACCACATCACTTCCCCGCACGCCGAGCGCCTGGTTTGGCCGAGGGGTGACAACTTCTTTCTCGGTGTAGGTCGTGGGAGCGACCGACGAAAGTTGTATCTCTTCATACTGCTGTCCGAAACAAAAGCCGATAAAAAATGTTGCGACAAAAATGACAACAGCAAGAAGCTTCGAATACCATGTCACTTTATTGTACTCAATAGTCATAAAATTTATTTGATACGGTGTTTACATCCCCGGCATCGGCAAGCATTCCATAATCTCTACCGACTCACCTGGGAAGATCATAAAATGCGGATGGTTTTCAAACATCTTTGCGGCCGCTTCGTGCGACTCGGCCTGCACTACCGTCCACGCCCCGATTTCATTCTTCGTGTCTAAAACACCATTCTTGTCTACACGCTTCGTCTTGCCGAGCGGCGAGCCCATGTCGACGATAGCGTCTTTATGCTCCTGTCCCCACTTCATCCATCCTTCCATTCCTGCTCTATCGCGCTCTTTCTTTTCTTCTGTGTCCATGGCTCGATACTCTGCGAGTGCTTCTGCAGAGCCGAGGTAAATCGCTAAGAATTTTTTCATAGGTTTTTTATTATGGAGTAACTCCCAGCGCGCTGGATTTTCTTTAGGAGAGGTGGGCCGAGACGAGCTTCGTCATCTCAAACATGTCGACCACCTTCTTCCCCCCAAATACTTTCAGCAAAGCCTCGTCAGCAATGATGTTGCGCTTTTTCTTTTCGTCCTGAAGATTATTTTTTTTGATATATACCCACAATTTTTTTACCACCTCAGAGCGAGGGAGTGGGCCGGCACCTACCACTGCGGCGAGGTCAGCACTCACAGTAAGCGGCTTCATAAACGCAGATCCTGCTTTTGCGGTTGTTTTTGCTTTTGGCATGTCTTTATATATAAATTAATTAATTGCTTCTAGCATAACATCTCTCCTGTAGATATGGAACAGCCCCTACTCCTTTCCTTTCTTCCACCTCGGGGCAAATCCTGCCATAAACGCAAAGAAGCGTGCTTTGGTCTTACTCTCGCCGCGAGTGACAATGGCCGCAATCATGGCTTTTTTAAATTCTTTTACATCATTTCCTTCATAACACAACTTCCCATCTCGGAAACAGTAGCTACAATATTTCTCCGACTCGCGCTTCTCCCCGAGGGGGTCTTTTTTGAGAGGCATGAGACAGCTCTCACACATGGTGCTGTTTGTTTTCATGAGCCTATTGTATCACAGATATCTCTGCTATCATGGGAAGATGAAGAAAATATTCTCCACGTTTCTTTCAGTGTTTTTCGTACTCGTTTTTCTCGCTCCCGAAAATGTGTCCGCCGAAGCGCGTTCGCTTTACCTCGGCCTCTCGGGGAGCGATGTTGTATCGCTCCAGCAAGCGCTCATTACTAAAGGGTATCTTGCCCCCGGAAGCGCTACTGGATATTTCGGCGCAAAGACGAATGCCGCACTCAAAAAATTTCAGTGCGATCAAAATATCATCTGCACGGGATCAAATATTTCCGGCTACGGAATTTATGGGCCGAGGACACGAGCACTGCTTTCATCTTCCCCTACAACAAAATCATTTGAGCTCTCGGGGTGGATCCCCTACTGGCGCGCGACCACAGGCAGCGCAGATGTCCTCCCGCATCTCTCAGCCCTCACGAGCGTAATGCCCTTTGGA
>CALMXW010000128.1 GCA_937871115.1 uncultured bacterium | reverse complement strand
AAATATCTCCCAAACTTTTTCCAAATGCTTCTTTATTGGTGACTCTGCATTTTTTATAGATCGGGAAAGCCATTTTTTGTCTGGCTTTAATCTCGAAATTTTCATTTTCTTTTTCATACTTCTTGTACTTGCTGGCGGATTTATTTTCGCCTATCTTTCAGGATTTGTTCCTGTGAAAATTCCACAACTTGAGAGCGTCGCAGACAGACTTTCGGTAATGCTTGGTATTCAAACTGTTGTACCAGAAGAAACTCCGAACGTCCCGCAGCCAAATGTCTCGGGTGGTGAATTTACAAGGAACCCACCTTCAGTGGAAGAGATCGCTTCGAGTACAGTCGCATACTATACCGACCGTGTGCGCATCTTCCTTCCTTCTGGAACGGTTACGTCTGTCACCTCGGTCGCCGCCTCTCTTGCCTCAGAGCTTCGTGGAAGAGTAGCCAACTGTAACTATACAGACAAGAATGAGTGCACCCTTGTTGTTCCAGCAAAAACTACTGCTGATCTCGACAAAGTTCTCGAGGATCTTTCTACTGATAAACGCATCAAAGGAGCTGAGAAAGTCGTTTTGCAGTAAATTGTAGCGCTCACGTCAATTGCGCCAGAGCTCCCTCTGTCGTACTATGAGGGCATGTCTTTTTTCACTCGAAAAATCGGTATCGACCTCGGTACCGCAAACACGCTTGTGTATGTTCCTGGGAAAGGGATTGTACTCAACGAGCCTTCTGTTGTCGCAGTTTCTCCTCATGATAATAAAATTTTCGCCGTAGGAATTGAGGCGAAGCAAATGATCGGCCGCACTCCAGATGACATCGTTGCCTATCGCCCGATGAAAGACGGAGTCATTGCAGACTACCGCGTGACACAGGCGATGCTTCGCTACTATATCAACAAAGCGCTCGGCAAATGGAATATTTGGAAACCGGAAGTGATGGTGTCTGTCCCGGCCGGAGTGACTTCGACTGAGCGTCGCGCGGTGGTAGAGGCAGCAGTGAAAGCGGGCGCAAAAAATGCGTACGTGGTGAAGGAGCCGATACTCGCGGCCATCGGTGCCGGGATTCCCATCCACGAAGCGCACGGGCACATGATCGTCGACATCGGTGGTGGCACGACAGATGTCGCGGTGATTTCTCTCGGTGGCATCGTGGCATCCAAATCAGTAAAATGCGCCGGTGATAAAGTAGACCGCGCGATAGCCGACTACATTAAAAAAACTTTCAACCTCGGCATTGGCGACAAAACCGCCGAGCAGGTGAAAATAAAAATCGGTTCCGCTGTACCGCTCGAAGAAGAGATTGTCATCACTATCAAGGGGCGTGATTTTATTTCCGGACTTCCGCGCGCTGTCGACATCGGCACGAATGAAATTGTGAAAGCGATACAGAAAGAATTGAGCGACATGATCAAAGCCATCCGTGACGTACTCCAAGAAACTCCGCCGGAGCTTGCGGCTGATATTATCGATCGCGGCATCATCATGACGGGGGGCTCTTCGATGCTTCGCAATTTCCCCGAGCTCGTCCTCCGTCGCACGGGAGTGAAAGCGCGAGTGGCAGAAGACGCGCTCTACTGCGTGGCAAAAGGCACCGGCATCGCACTCGAGCACTTGGATGTGTATAAGAAGAGCATTATTGCGAAACGGTAACATTCTATGCATCACGCATACCTCGTCTCTGGGACATACGAAAATCTTTTAGCACACCTCGGCGAGTTGGCTTCGGGCTCTGACTTTTGGCATGGCGATTTTGATACGTTTGGCATTGATGAAGGTCGAAGCCTAAAAGAAAGTGCCGCGCGAAAGGCGATGACAGAAGGCGGGAAGAAAATTTTTGTCATTACGGCGAATTCTTTTACCAGTGAAGCGCAAAATTCTCTCCTGAAACTTTTTGAAGAGCCGGTGCCCGACACGCACTTTTTTATACTCACTCCGTCGGCAAAATTTTTCCTCCCCACGCTTTTGTCCCGTTTTTCTAAACTTGATTTATCTGATGGGGGAGAGGGGAAAGAAGATCAGACGAAACTCGCGAAAGATTTTCTCAAAAAAACTCCGGCACAAAGAATTGCCTTCGCGGCGAAACTTGCGAAAGAAGAAAACGCCAAGCGCGAAGCCGTCGAGCTTCTTGAGTCACTCATTGTGTATGTTCGTTCTCGAGCGAAAAGCAAAGCAGCTTCTCCAGAAGATGTGGAAAATCTTACGCATCTTTTGAAGTATCGCGAGTACCTCTTTGGCCGCTCACCGTCGGTAAAAATGATTCTTGAAGCAACGGGGCTTTTGGTGTAAGATGAATCCACATGGCATACGATTTTTCGCATTTTAAAGCACAGCTTGCGAGCGTGGAAGAGTGGCTCGGGGAAGAGCTTTCGGGTATTCGCACCGGGCGCGCGGCTCCGGCGGTGCTCGACGGCGTGACCATCGAATCGTACGGGTCAAAGACTCCGCTCAAGCACGTGGCAAGCATTTCTTCTGAAGATGCAAAAACTCTCCGCGTGTCTCCCTGGGACAAGTCGCAAATAAAGGCTATCGAAAAGGGGATCGGAGAAGCGAATCTCGGAATCTCTGTTTCGTCGGACGCAGACGGCATTCGCGTATTTTTCCCCGATCTCACTTCCGAGCGTCGTACGATGCTCGCCAAGCTTGCGAGAGAAAAGCTTGAGCAGGGGAGGGTGTCTGTCCGAAGCGAGCGTGATGAAGTGTGGAAAGATATTCAGGAAAGTGAAAAAGATGGCGACATTTCTGAAGACGAGAAGTTTAAACTGAAAGAAGAGATGCAGAAACTTGTCGATGCATCAAATAGCAAACTCGACGAGCTCACCGAAAAGAAAGAGAAGGATATTGAAGGGTAATACATGTCCGTACTTATATTTTTTATCATATTGATTTCCCTCGTACTCGTGCATGAGTTCGGGCATTTTATTGTGGCGAAAAAATCTGGTATTCGCGTAGACGAATTTGGCGTCGGGTTTCCGCCAAAACTGTACAGCAAGAAATTTGGCGAGACAGAATATTCAATCAACCTGCTTCCGCTCGGTGGCTTTGTAAAAATCTTTGGAGAAACGCCAGACCAGGACTCTCTTGGTGGTGCAGACAAAGAGAGAAGTATGGTGAATAAATCGAAGAAAGTGCAGGGAGCAGTACTTCTCGCCGGAATTTTTATGAATTTCCTTTTTGCTTGGCCACTCCTCACGGCTACGCTTCTCATTGGTATGCCCTCTTCGGTAGAC
>CALMXW010000127.1 GCA_937871115.1 uncultured bacterium | reverse complement strand
GGCCCGGTGATAATGCGGTCATTTCCTGCCCAAACATCGCTATTTAAAATATATGAGTATTCCCCCACGGTTGGTAGTCCGTACGTACCAGCAACTATTTTTTTTACGCCCGGATTTGCATTCACGGTACCTGTGGAGATAATGTCGACGCGAGAAAGTTTTCCGCAGAGATATTTCCCGGTAATTTGAAGTGAAAATTGCCCGATGGTCCCCGTCTCTGGGTCGCTGTATGTGTGCACATACGGCCCTGCTGCTCCGGTACCATCTTGCATGTCGTCGGGATAGTGCGCGAGATGCCACTTGTAATAATCGAGTCCGGCTTCGGCAATCTCAAGTGCTTGGTCGGCTTGCTCTTTCTCTTGTTGTACTCGCTTTTGAAAAAGAGATGTTGACGAAAGCCCTCCGAGTACCATCATAAACACCCCCATAAAAACCATGGCAACAATAGTGATGCTGCCTGCTCCTTTTTTAAAAGAAAAAATTTTATGCATACATTAATATCTTTAGTGTATCACAGCACTATAAATTACTCTTCAGGTTTCTGATGGCAGCGCTCGAGCGAAGAGTAAACTCATTTGGAAGCGTGGCTGGATTCACATTTACAATAAGACTCACTTTTACATAACGGATATTGATGAGCGTGTATGGACTCGTCATGAGCGTACCACTACTATCGTAGTATTGAAAAATATTTACGGCCTGTGCTGTATTTCGAATATATTGTGCGAGGGTTACTACTGATTCGGCTCCAGTGTAGGCGAGTGGGCTTCCGGTCGGCTCTACCACACCCCGCTGAAAATTCGTGCCGGTCAAAAAATATCTCACGCGTTCCACCACTCCATCATTGTCGTAGTCGGCGTAATAGGTGATGCTGTTGTCGCTGGCCGCTTCAATCGGATACGTGCCTGTCTCCGAATACGTGGCTTCACGAATACCACCCACCATGGCGGCGACACCCTTCCGCGCACTGTCCAGCTGATCCATCTGCTCGAGAGTATAACGATTTGAATTATAGAACGTAAGTGTTGCGTTCATGATGGCAATAAAAATCAGATTGAAGAGTGCAATATACACAATGGTCTCCAAAAGAGTGAAGCCTGATTTTTTTTGTGAGTAATTTTTCATGCAATTATGTTGCGCGTGTATTAGTTTGCTGTCGCGGTAAACTTGGTATAGCCTCCTGTGATTTCAATATTCGTGAGGGTCGTGGTACTGACATACGGCGGAGCACTCACATCTATACTATACGAATTGCCTCCCGCTACCGTCCCCGAAGAAAGTCCTCCCCAAAACGCCTGCCCGCACCGAAGGCCCGCTTTCTTTGTTTGATCAAACGCTCCGGGCGCTCCACGATAGAGGCGCACCAAAGCACCGGGAATGTCGGCACCAAGAGAGGTCTCTGCCCGCACGAGTATCGCTTCCGGAGTAGCGGTGGTCATATCTATATAGATGGCCGGGTTTGTGTTGGGAGCAACATATTGTGGCTGCGCCGTGCATGATTCCGTAACATCATAACCACCCTTACTGATCGTGTACGTATCCCATTCGAGTGAAGAAGTAGACATCACCCCCGAAGCGTCGGTTGTAAGATTTTTATTATACTTGTAAACAGACGCGCCTCCCGCATCGGTGCCTATGTTTTTTGCACCAGTCATATTGAAAGTAAAGTTCGCTCGCGGAACGTGCGTGGTGTAGGTGAATGTCCAACTATTTACTGATGGTGTGACCGAGGTATCGCCCGTAGTAGCAGTCACCGCAATGAGAAGCTTCGGATAGTTTGTTACCCCGTATACTCCCCCCGTATTTAATCCAGAAAGATCGACTGGTGAGGCCAAAAATCCACTTGAGTTGCCGGGTAAATCTGCATCCGGCACCAAGCCAGGCACCCCACCACCAACATCGGAATATATTTGATACCGCAACACCGTGCCCGCCGGTGGAGTATCTATCCAAGAAAACTGCGTCCACTGATAAAGATTTGCAGGAGAAACCCACGTCGAGGTCGCATACCCAGGAGAATTGTAATCCGGTCCCGTCTGAGAAAGAATAAGATTCCCGCCCGAAACCGTCGTGGAGGACATTGATTGAATCTTCAAAGAATCAGTAAAGGTGTCGGTCCATGTACTCGCAGTGGGTGGACTAAAAATATACGCGGTATTACTACTTAGTCTGTCTATAAAAAACGTTTTTGCATTTATGTTGTCATCTATAGACGTGAGGTCTGAGGGGTCAGGGTTTGCAACTTCTGCCGTGGTGTATGTGCGCGATGTGCTATATCCTGCTTTTGTCACAGTAATCTGATACCCCGTCCCCGGAGTGAGTCCATATTCATACCAAATACCGGTGCTATCTGTAATACGATCGACATCAAGACCAAGTCCGGTGTTTTTAATATTTATCTGCGCACCCGATACCGGTGCTGTGGCCGCATCTGCAACGGTTATTTTGAATATCCCCCCGGGCACATTCGTCTCGAGCCCTTTTGGAGTAATATTCGTCACCGTAGAAAAACTTCGTGAGGTGCCGCGAAAATTCCACGAGACCTCGACCTTCGCCCTCTTGTAGTCAGTACTAATGGGGTCGGTGCCAAGCACAGCAGTTCCATCCGCAGGATCATCCACCCAAAAGACCACATTTCTCCGCGTGTACTGGATACCGTTGATGGTTATACTTTCTGTTTCAGGCAAAACTCCCGATGGATTACCGGCCACAACACCGACACTCGCAAAAGGAAGACTGCGAAGATACTCGACTTGCTCGTCTACAAGCGCCACCGCGCCAAGTCGAGCTTTGTTTTGACCGACAAGTGTTAGTGAATAGGTCAAAATGCCGTAAAGAGCATAGAAAGCAATTGTGAAAATAAAAATACCAAACAATGCTTCTACGACAGAAGCCCCACGCATTGTGCGATATCCTTTTTTGCGCGACATTTTCTTCATTATACGCGAGTGGGTGCGAAAAGTAAGTGAAAAACTTTAAAAAAGCGACCGGGTTTGTTAATATGGTTCCATATGAACATACAAACCCTTACACAAACCGCAAAAGATTTAGTCGCACCAGGAAAAGGACTCATTGCCGCAGATGAAAGCGCTACCACTTGCGAAAAGCGCTTCACCTCTGTAAACGTCCCCTGTACAGAAGAAACACGCCGAGTGTTTCGGGAAGTAATTTTAGGCACACCGGGGATGGAGGAGTTTGTGAGCGGAGTAATTCTCTTCGACGAAACTATTCGCCAAAGCGCCGCGGACGGGACACCCTTCCCCGAGCTTCTTTCAAAACACGGAATTATCCCGGGAATTAAAGTGGATGCCGGATTAAAAGATCTCGCCCTTCACCCGGGAGAAAAAATTACCGAGGGGCTCGACGGCTTGCGCGAGCGTCTCGCAGAATATTCAAAGCTCGGCGCACGATTTGCCAAGTGGCGCGCTGCCATCACCATCGGCGACAACATTCCTTCCGAAGCCTGCATCCGTGCGCATGCACATGCCCTCGCGAGATATGCCGCCCTCTGCCAAGAAGCCGACATGGTGCCCATCATTGAGCCGGAAGTTTTGATCGACGGCGATCACACCATCGAGCGCTCGTACGAGGTCACCGCTGCTGTCATTAAAAAAGCTTTTGAAGAACTCGCTGGACAAGATGTCCTTCTGGAAGGGGTCATCCTCAAAGCGAGCATGGTCATCGCGGGAAAATCTGCCCCCACGCAATCCACCCCGAGTGAAGTCGGCGACGCGACGGTAAAATGCCTCCTCGAAGCAGTGCCAAAAAACGTCGGAGGTATCGTCTTTCTCTCTGGCGGGCAAGGCGACGAACAAGCCACCGCAAATTTGAACGCGATGAATCAGCACAAAGACCTTCCGTGGGCACTCACCTTCTCGTACTCACGCGCCATCCAAAATCCTGTTCTCAAAATCTGGGCACAAGATATAAACTCTCCAGAAAACACAGAGAAAGCCCGAGCCGCCCTCCTCTTCCGTTCAAAGATGAACTCTCTCGCGTCACGGGGAAAATATTCGGATGAGATGGAGAATGAGCGAGGGTATTAGTTTCTAGGGTTTACCTTTTTATATACTCGCCGTAAGAGTATACATCGGCGAGATCATGGCGATGGCAAAGAAGCCTACGCCGCCGGCAATGAAGATCATAAGAAATGGCTCGATGACAGTAGAGAGGTCTTTGGTGACCGCCGTCACTTCATCTTCATAAAAGGTAGAAATTTTTTCCAACATTTCAGAAAGCTTCCCCGTCTCTTCGCCCACTTGCATCATCTCTCCCACGAGAGTTGGGTAGAGATTTTCGTGCTCAATAAAAACGCTTGAAATCGGTATGCCTTTCTGTACCACATCTTGCGCCTCATGAAGGACAGCCTTAAAGCGCGTGTTCTGCACCACATCTTCGGTAATCTTGAGCGCTTCCACCACCGGCACACCGGAAGAGAAGAGTGAAGAGAGGGTACGCGTGGTCTGCGCGGCATTATACTGCTTCACGATGCCACCAATTATGGGGATATGGAGGGTGATATATTCTATTACCCTCTTCCCCTTCTTGGTCTTCGCAGAGAAAAAGATCCCAGCGAAAAATCCAATGATCAGGAGTATGGCACCGAGCGTGTGTGCCACAAGGAAATCGCTGATACCCATGATGATTTTCGTAGAGAGCGGGAGCTCGACGTTGAATTCTTTAAATGTATTGGTGATATTCGGCACCACGTAAATAAACATGATGATACCAATGATGAGCATGGCGAACATAATGATAGACGGGTACATCATCGCGCCGCGCACTTTGCGGTGAAGGTTGTAACTTTGCTCGAGCTGAGCACCCACCGTCTGGAGCGCCTCCACGAGCTTTCCCGATTCTTCGCCGGCGCGCACCATCGAAACAAAAAGTCCAGAAAAAACGTTTGGGTATTTCGCGAGCCCATCAGAAAGTGTTTGTCCCGATTTTATGTCCTCTTCTATTTTTCGGAGAATATCAGCAAATTTTTCGTTCTTGGTTTGCTTGATGAGGATTTCAAGTGCGCGGGAGACCGGGATGCCGGCATCCACCATCGCGCTCAGGTTGCGGGTGAAAACAATTTTCTCGCGGAGCTTTATGCGCGAGAGGATGAGATTGATCTTCTTAAAGTCCCAGCCTTGCTTGGTTTCTTCTTTTGCAAACACCACCGTCTCGCCCTTTTCTTTGAGAATTTTTGTGAGATCGAATTTATCTTTTGCGTCGAGTGTCCCCTCTCCTTGGGTACCGTCTGATTTTATTGTCTTGTATTGAAAAACAGGCATGCTTCTATCATACCTCTTCTTCTATTCTTTTACTGAAAATGTATGTGGATAAAAGAGTATTTCCATATACTCAAGTCTACTGCTCTACTTCGTATTTGAGTGCTTCGAGTGATTTCCTCACGTCCCAAATGAGAAACCCGAGAGAAAATGCGAGAGCTACGAGTGCTCCACAGAAAAGAAAGACTACCAGAAAAGCTGCTTCGATATTCATTATTTTTGCCACGAATAAAATGAGAATGAGGAGGGTTGCTGAGAGGGCGCTGATGGCAGCAAATTCTATACTGTGTCGGATAGCGTGAGCTCTCTGCCAGAGTATACCGATTTCTGTCTCGAGTTTTGTTTTTTCTCCGTTTGATGTCGAGGTGTTTTTTGCTGCCGCGAGAGTGCGGATGCGGGTTACCGTCGTGGCAATCCTGTTGTTGAGTGTAAGTAAAAGCAAGCCCACGGCGGATACAAGGATTACTGGGCCGACGGCGGCTTGGAGCACGGGGATGAGTTCTTCCATAATCATAAACCCACTCTATCATACTTTTAAAAAAATCGCCTGAAAGCCCAAACTCTGCTATCATACCCTCATGATTTCTCAGCTCGAAGGACAAACCGCTTTTTCTGGGGACCGATTTGTCGTACTCGATGTACACGGCGTCGGGTATCGTATAAATACCACCACAGAAAACGTACGGATGTCCAGCAAAGGCACCGATACGGTCCGCTTTTTCACCCATCTCGCCGTGCGAGAAAATGCTCTGGACTTGTACGGATTTCTTTCGCGGCAAGAACTTGAATTTTTTGAGCTCCTTATCACCGTCTCTGGCATCGGGCCAAAAACCGCGCTCGGAATTTTAAATGTGGCGCCAGTAGAGACACTTCTCTCTGCCATCACGTCGGGCGACGCAAGCCACCTCACGAAGGTTTCCGGCATTGGAGCAAAGAACGCACAGAAAATAGTACTTGAGCTCAAAGAAAAAGTCGGGGGTATTTCCCTCAATAGCGACGGCACCATCCCCACTGCACTCAAAGAAGAAAACGATGTCCTCGAAGCGCTTCAGTCCCTCGGTTATTCCCAAAAAGACGCGCGCGACGCCCTCAAAGAAGTGCCCGAAAAAGCGGCAAAGAGCGTGCAGGAAAAAATCCGCGAAGCACTCCGAATCTTGGGCCAAGGGC
>CALMXW010000126.1 GCA_937871115.1 uncultured bacterium | reverse complement strand
TAATCCTATGAGCAATAAGTATTATACGATTTGGAAAAGAGGTTCGGTGCCTTTGGGTGTGTAACTTATGACGGGTGAATGTACGAAAACTTACGATAGAATTCCAAAAACATATATGGTATAGTGATTTTACCTAAATTTCGGGCCGTAGTATACCGGCAGTACACACGCCAATCAGGAGAGATGAGAGTGTGTACACACTGGTGATGGTATGTTGTTGAAGTTATAGTTATTTTAACGGGCCGTAGTATACCGGTAGTACGCACGCTTCGGGAGTGTGTAGACTGGGTTCGATTCCCAGCGGCCCGACATGGAATCATTTTTTGCCGCCCTTCTTCCAAAACTAGAGCACCTTGGCTGGTGGAGCTATTGGATTGTTTTTTTTGCGGCTTTCCTTGAGTCGCTTCCTCTCGTCGGCTCTTTTATTCCCGGCACAACCATCGTAGCGTTTTTGGGGTTCCTTGCTTCGCAGGGCTTTGTAGACTTCGGTGATCTCCTTTGGTTTGTAGGAATAGGAACATTCCTTGGCGATTTCACTTCGTACCGCCTTGCAAAGCAGAAAACATTTTCGGACGTAATGGAAAGACCTGCTTTAAAAAAATACGAAAAGCCTGCGAAAAGTTTTCTTGAAAAATACGGCAAGGCGAGTATCTTTATTGCAAAATTTGTCAGTCATATTCGTGGTATTGTGGCGTTCCTTATTGGATTTACAGAGATGAAGCCTGGAAAATTTATCTTCTTCTCTCTCTCGAGTTCTTTTTTCTGGGCGGTTTCCGTACTCTCCCTCGGGTACTTCTTTGGGGCAGCTATGGGGGTCGTCATCAAGTGGATGACACGTTTTTCATTCTTCATACTTATTCTTCTGATTACACTCGCTATCGCTTTCTTTTTCTACAGAGTTTGGATCAAACATGCCCCAGGTCTTCGTTTACTCAGGCAGACACTCATGAATGTCGTACTTTCCCGCTATCTTGAGGCTGCTGAACAGGCAAAAACACCTTTCGGGCTTAAGATATTTTATTTCGTGAGAAAACGTCTCACAGTGTATCGTTTTTCCGGCCTTCCATTTACATTTCTTCTGAGTGGTGGAGTACTGCTTGCTTTGGGGACACAGTTTTCAACCTTCTGGTTTTCAAGAGACGAGGTACAGATTTCTGATGGGCGTGTGGCAAACTTTCTTTTTGAAGCACGTGACCCGTCACTCACCGTCCTCTTTAAGTACGTTACTTTCTTTGGCAGTGCAGAATTTCTCTTGAGTCTCGTTGTCTTTGTGACCGTGATCTTTTTCTTACGAAAAAAAATAGCAGAGTCCCTTGCTCTCTATTCGGTATTTTTTGCTGGGTCGGCATTTCTCGCCATTATGAAGTCTAGTGTGGCGAGACCTCGCCCCTCCCTCTTTGCTCCACTCACGAGCGAAAATCCTTTCTTGTTCGATAATTCTTTTTCGTTCCCGAGTGGTCACATGATGCTCTCCACTGTGGTCTATGGAATGATCGCCTATTTTGTCGCACAAAGTTTTGATCGATGGCGCAGAAAAGTACTCGCAGCCTTCTCTCTCGGGTACGCTATTTTCCTCATCGGTCTTTCACGCCTCTACCTTGGAGTGCACTATCTTTCCGATGTCACGGCCGGACTTTTCTTTGGAGTGTTTTGGCTTGGCTTTGGTATTGCGATGTTTGAGTGGCTTACGCGGAAACTGAAAACGTCCGCATAGCTTTTGCTTAAAGACGACGTCTTCGCTTTTTTGTAATCTCAAGATGGAGAAGAGCTTTTTGGAGCATCGCGGATGTTTCGGCCAGCTCGCGGTCGGAGAGGTCCCCTTCCATAAGTTTCTCGGCACGCTCTTTTGCTTCACGTGCTTTTTCTTCATCGATCTCTTTCTCACGCACAACAGAGTCTGCGAGTATAGTGACTTTTCCCGGACCTACTTCGATGACTCCTCCGGTACCTGCGAGAATTTCTTCAGTGTCATTTTTTCTGATGATGATTTCAGAAGGCTTCAACACAGAAACATACGGAGTGTGGTTTGCGAGCACAGTAATGTCTCCGTCGATGGTGGTCACATACACACTCTCCACCATTTCGTCGAGGATCTTTTTTTCTTGCGTGATAATTTCGAGATGGAAAGGAGTCATGTTACTTCACCTCATCGATTCCGCCCACCATGTAGAAAGCGTTTTCTGGCTTGTCGTCGTGCTTTCCTTCGAGGATTTCCTTAAAGCCACGAATAGTTTCTTTGAGGGGAACATACTTTCCTGGCCGACCGGTAAAAGCTTCAGCGACAGAGAATGGCTGAGAGAGGAATTTTTGAATTTTGCGTGCACGGGAAACGGTCCGTTTGTCTTCGTCGGAAAGCTCGTCCATGCCGAGAATAGCGATGATGTCTTGCAACTCTTTGTAGCGCTGCAAAGTTTTTTGTACTCCACGGGCGACTTCATAGTGCTCCTTCCCTACCGTGCGTGGCTCGAGTACAGAGGAAGATGAATCGAGCGGGTCTACCGCAGGATAAATTCCGAGCTCTGCGAGTGAGCGAGAGAGGACGATGGTAGAGTCGAGGTGTGCAAATGTTGTAGCAGGGGCTGGGTCGGTGAGGTCGTCGGCAGGAACATACACGGCTTGGACGGAAGTAATGGAGCCTTTTTTTGTAGAAGTGATTCTCTCTTGGAGCTCGCCCAAGTCTGAGGCAAGTGTTGGCTGGTACCCCACTGCGGAAGGCATGCGCCCGAGGAGAGTGGAAACTTCTGCTCCGGCTTGGGTAAATCGGAAAACATTGTCGACGAAAAAGAGTACGTCTTGTCCGGATTCGTCGCGGAAGTATTCTGCCATAGTGAGTCCCGAGAGCGCCACGCGAGCGCGCACGCCGGGGACTTCGTTCATTTGCCCGAACACGAGTGCTGTTTTGTCGAGCACGCCGCTGTCTTTCATTTCGTGGTAGAGATCATTTCCTTCGCGTGTTCGCTCTCCCACACCCGCGAAGACAGAATAGCCCGCGTGTTCTGTGGCGATATTGTGGATCAGCTCCATGATGAGCACTGTCTTTCCTACTCCGGCACCACCGAAAAGTCCGATCTTTCCCCCTTTTGAAAACGGAGCGATGAGGTCGATAACTTTGAGTCCTGTCTCAAAGATTTCTGTATTTACATTTTGATCTGCCATCGTTGGTGCGTGGCGGTGGATGGTCCATTTTTCCTTTGTCACCACTTCTGCTTCAATTCCGTCGATAGGCTCTCCAAGTACGTTAAACATTCGGCCAAGGATTTCTTTTCCTACTGGTACGGAAATACCAGCACCGGTGTCTACGACCGCAGTGCCGCGGGCAAGGCCGTCTGTCGAGCCGAGGGCGATGGCACGGACCCTTCCGCCCCCCAGGTGCTGGGCTGTCTCAAGGACAAGTTTTTTCTTTTCGCCGGAAGCTTCAGTAAGCTCCACTTCAAGTGCGTTATAAATAGCAGGAAGTTTTTCGAATTCGGCATCCACCACGGTGCCAGTGATTTGTACGATTTTTCCAGTGTTCATATTTGTGTCTGCAGTATAAGCGACAGAGGCAGTTTTGTCTATAGATTTTGAGATTATTTTTCCGCCATGAGCTCGACGAAGAATTTGGAACCCTTCCCTTCCCCTTCCGACTCACACCAGATGCGTCCGCGGTGTGCCTGTATCATCTGTTCAGCCACGAAGAGCCCGAGCCCCGTGCCCTCGGTGTAAAGTTTGCGTCCGCCGTTTGCTCCGCCTCGGCTAAATTTCTTAAAGAGGTTTCCGACGTCTTCTTTTGCGATTCCTACTCCGCTATCTTCTACACAGAAAGTAATTTTCCTGTTTTCGCGGTCGTGTGTGAGCAACAAGTTTACGTGCCCTGTCGGAGTGTATTTAATAGAGTTGTCTACAAGGTTGGAAACAATCTGCGTCAGCTTTCCGTAGTCTCCTGTTACAAAATAATTTCCTTCGTGATCTGCCTTGAATGACATGGAAAGTTTCTTTTCGTCGGCGCGTGGCTTGAGATCTTCCATTACATCTTTCACGAGTTTCTTCATCTCCACGGTACCGAATTCGTACGACAGTCTTCCTTGCTCTATGCGAGTGAGGTTGAGGAAATCTTCGATGATGTTTACGAGGCGTTTACTCGATTCCAAAATTCGATCCACGGCCTCGTAACTTTTTTTCTCAAGCTTTCCAAATGAGCCCTCGAGGAGCATAGAAGAGTATCCCTTGATAGCAGTGAGTGGTGTGCGGAGTTGGTGGCTCGCAATAGAAACGAACTCTGATTTTTGGCGGTCCATTTCGCGGAGGTGCTTGTTGGCTTCAGTGAG
>CALMXW010000125.1 GCA_937871115.1 uncultured bacterium | reverse complement strand
TGTTATGGCTATTCCAACGATAAGAGCCAAAAAGAAATTCATTCCTAAACTTGTAAGAAGAATTGCTGTGACATAGGCACCAATACCATAGAAAGCTGCTTGGGTGACGCTTAGAAGTCCTGTGAATCCTACGACCAAGTTCAAAGAAAGGCCGAGGATGGCGTAGTGGGCGCCGTGCTCGAGGTATTTATATGCTTCGAGCGTCCGGCCTTTCACGAGTGCGAGGGTGAATGTCCGTAGAAAAAGCGCGCCGACTCCGAGTCCGAGAGTAATAAGGACAATATCATTTGTAATGGCGAATGCTCCGATGACGCCATCGAAAGAGAAGCTCGCATCCCGCATTTCCACGTAGAAAAATGTCGCGGCTCCTGCGGTCTTTATTCCGTTTGTGAGGAGCGCATTTTTCACGTTGTTTTTCTTTTCAAAATATCCCGTCAGGCTGTCGACGACGAGGTAGGTAAACAGCCCGAGTACGCCGCCAGTGAAAACAGAGAGAAGCTTTGCTCCCTCGGGGAGATCGCCAGGGAGAAAATAAATTGCAGAAAGAAGCGCGAGAAGTGCAATAATTATCTCACTCGACTCGAGCCGGCCGAATCTTGTTAGCCAGCGTTCTACCACATGAATCCAATGAATGTCTTTTTCTTTGTCCAGAAAAAATTTCAAGAAGACCATGAGGAGAAACATCCCACCAAATGCGGAGATGGTCGGCCCCGCGGCGGTGAGGAAGCGCGCGTATTCTTCGGGTTGATTGAAAGCGAGGATGAGGATTTCCCACGGCGGAAGTTTTGCGGAGAGGGAAGCGATCAATATAGGAAACACGAGTCGCATACCAAAGACGGCAATAAACATTCCCCACGTGAGGTAGCGTCTTTGCCATAGGCGCGACATGGCGCCGATTTGTTTCGCATTGAGTACGGCATTGTCCACAGAGAGACTTATTTCGAGAAGGGAAAGGACGATAGCGGTGAAGACCCCCGCTGTTCCTCCCCAAAAGTATGCTGCCGTAAAAGCGACAATCGCTGCAAAAAGCGTGCCACGAAATTGAAAAATAGTTTTCATTCTTCTTTTGTATATCCTAATTTATGGAAAAAAGATAGGGAAATGTGTTATTATCTACATATGAAAAAACACATATTCGTGATTATATTCGTAGCACTTCTCCTCGGAGTAGCCGTCTTTTTTGTAATGAAAGGCGCCCCTGAGAAGAAGATTGTTGTGACTAATTTTAACGAATGCGTTGCAGCGGGGTACGCCGTAGGTGAGAGCTATCCGCGGCAGTGCTTTGGGCCTGAGGGAAAGAGCTTTACCGAGGATATCGGCAATGCTATAGAAAAAGCAGATCTCATCCGAGTCTCTTACCCTCCGGCAAACGCAAAAGTACAGAGTCCTTTCACTGTTACGGGTGAAGCGCGAGGGACATGGTATTTCGAAGCTTCGTTTCCTGTGAAGATTTTTGACGCGAATGGTAAGCAACTCGGTGTCGTGCCGGCGCAGGCGCAGGGTGAGTGGATGACAGAAAACTTCGTGCCATTCGCTGCAGAGCTCACTTTCGAAAAGCCGACGACTACTACTGGGACACTCGTACTCGAAAAGGATAATCCCTCTGGCCTTCCGGAGCATGCAGACGAGCTTCGCATTCCGATAGTGTTCTAGATTAAAAAAACACCCAGAGTTTGGGTGTTTTTTGTTTTATGCGTAGAGGTCGATGACCGCAGACATGTTGACGCTTGCCTGGAGGTCTTCTTTCCGTGGGAGGTAGACCATCTTTCCAGTAAATCCGTCGCGGACG
>CALMXW010000124.1 GCA_937871115.1 uncultured bacterium | reverse complement strand
CATTACACAAAATTTTAATTCAAAAAATATATGGCAAAAGTACTTGGAATCGATCTCGGCACGACAAACTCTGCGATGGCAATCATCGAAGGTGGTAGCCCGCGCATTGTGGAAAATATCGAAGGGGCACGCACGACCCCTTCCGTCATTGCCCTTGCAAAAAATGGCGAGCGCCTCGTGGGTGTGACGGCAAAACGCCAGGCAGTCACCAATCCAGAAAACACTCTCTACGGCATCAAGCGTCTCATCGGGCACAAGTTTGAAGATGAGGGTGTCCAGAAAGACAAAGCTATCGTCCCATTTAAAATTGAACGCTCGGATGATGGCGGCGTGAAAGTGAAGATGAATTCCGGTGGAGTAGACAGCTGGTACCGCCCGGAAGAAATCTCCGCCATGGTCCTCGCAAAACTCAAGGCAGATGCGGAAGCAAAGCTCGGAGAGAAAATCACCGAAGCGGTCATCACCGTGCCGGCATACTTCTCCGACAGTCAGCGCCAAGCGACGAAAGATGCGGGCAAAATCGCGGGCTTCGATGTGAAGCGTATCATCAACGAGCCGACAGCCGCGGCACTCGCGTACGGATTTAACAAAAAGAAGAACGAAAAGATCGCCGTGTACGACTTCGGAGGCGGTACATTCGACATTTCCATTCTCGAAGTAGGAGATGATGTTATCGAAGTGAAGTCTACCGACGGCGACGTGCACATGGGTGGCGAAGACATCGACCAGGAAATCATTCGCTACTTCGTGGAAGAATTTAAAAAAGAAAATGGTGTCGACATCGGCAAAGATACGCTCGCTATTCAGCGCCTCAAAGATGCCGCAGAGAAAGCCAAGCACGAGCTCTCTACTCAGATGGAAAGCGAGGCCAACATTCCGTTTATCACCTCCGACGCGACGGGGCCGAAGCACCTCCTCATAAAGCTCTCACGCGCAAAACTCGAGGAGCTCGCCGGGAAGTACATCGAAAAATCTCTCGAGATCACCAAGCGCGCCATCGCCGCATCGCCTTTCAAGCTCGAGGAAATCGACGAAGTCATCCTCGTGGGTGGGCAGACACGCATGCCAGCTATCGTAGAAGGAGTGAAGAAACTTTTCGGAAAAGAGCCAAACCGCACCATCAATCCGGACGAAGTGGTGGCTATCGGCGCGGCGATCCAAGCGGGGATTTTGCAGGGTGAAGTAAAGGATATTCTTCTCCTCGATGTCATCCCGCTTTCTCTCGGCATCGAAACGCTCGGCGGTGTGGCGACAAAACTCATCGATAAAAACACCACCATCCCGACTTCGCGCTCACAGACATTCTCTACCGCGGCAGACAATCAAACTTCTGTTGAAATCCATATCGTACAAGGAGAGCGCCCAATGGCCGGCGACAATAAATCTCTCGGAAAGTTTCACTTGGACGGCATCCCGCCATCACCGCGCGGTATGCCACAAGTGGAAGTCACTTTCGATGTGGACGCAAACGGCATCCTCTCGGTAAAAGCAAAAGACAAAACGTCCGGCAAGGAGCAGAGCATTCGTATCGAGGCGCGCTCGGGTCTTACAGATGCCGATATTGAACGCATGAAAAAAGAAGCCGAGATGCACGCGGGCGACGACCAAAAGAAACGTGATCTTATTGAGGCAAAAAATCACGCCGAGCATCTCGTATACACCGCAGAAAAGTCACTCAAAGACGCGGAAGGGAAAATTACCGATGAAATTAAAACTGGAGTGGAAGCAAAAATCACCGCACTTCGCGGAGTGAAGGATGGCGCTGACCTTGAGGCCATCAAGAAATCCACCGACGAACTTAATGTCGAGATGATGAAGATTGGCGAGCACATGGCGAAGGCCGGGCAAGCCAATCCTGCAACCGACACGAGTCAGGCAAAACCGGAAGGCGGGGCAGAAGAAGGTACTATCCACGACGCAGACTTTTCCGACTCCGACGGATCCGCCTCTGGTGGAAAAGAAACGAAGTAAGATGATATACTATTTGAGTGATACACTTTCACTCAAATTTGAAACCAGACATTGTCGTCGGCATTGCCGAGTTTCCGCCATTCGTCACCAAACGCGGAAATGCTTTTGTCGGCTTCGAACTCGACCTCTGGCAACACATCGCTTCTCGGCTCGGCATTCGCTACGTCTACCACTACACCGAGTTCGAAAATATTATTCCGCTTCTTGAAACAGGAGAGGTGGGTGTTGCAATGGCGGGGATTAGCGAAACCTCTACACGAAAGAAAATCGTAAAATTTTCTCTTCCGACAGCAACATCAGAGCTCTTGATCCTCTCTTCGAGTGATACCACACTCTCTTCATTCCGAAATTTTCTTCGTTCTCTCTTTGTGACGGGGGAGACACATGCGTCTACCCGAGGGACTGCCATTCGTCGCCCCGAAGATTTACGCGGGCGGCGGATTGCTACACTCGCCGATACGGCAAGCATACCCGTCATCCTCGACCATGGAGGTACGGTCATCCCACGCGTTACTCTTGAAGACGCCTACCTGGATTTGAAATACGGCACCGCCGACGCTCTCGTTTTCGATGCGCCTGTCTTAATAGATCGTCTCAAGAGAGACTCCCGGAGAAATCTCCTCGTAGGAGAAGCGTTTGCTCCGCAGAGTTACGCTTTTGCTTTCCCTCCGCAGAGCACACTTCACGAAAGGGTCAACAGAGAGCTCACTGCACTCCGAAGATCTGGCGAGTACGATGCGCTCCACCACAAGTGGTTTTGATTTGGTATCCCACTCATTTCATGTTATAAAGCAAGCATGGAATCGATCCACATTTCTCTCGCCGCAGAGAAAATCACCGAATGGGCGGGGATACCCATCACCAATACACTTGTCACAAGCTGGGTGGTCATACTGGTACTCCTCATCCTCGGTCTCGTGGTGGGCAAAAATCCCAAGCTCATTCCGGGGAAACTCCAACTTTTTTTTGAAAGTATTTTCTCGTACGTCCTCGGACTTATGGAAGAGACACTTGAAGACAAAAAACTTGCGCAAAAATTCTTTCCACTTATCGCTACCATTTTTCTTTTTATATTCACCTCAAATCTTTTGGAATTTATTCCTGGCGTCGGCAGTATCGGATTCTTTCATGGAGAGGGAGGTGAACACACCGAATTCACTCCGCTCTTTCGCTCGGTCAATACCGACTTCAATGTTACGATCGCACTCGCCCTCATATCATTTTTCACCATTGAAATTGCTGGTATTGCCGTGCTCGGACTCTTGAAGTATTCGCAAAAATTTGTTAACTTCAAGGCAGGCGTGATGGGATTTTTTATCGGCATCCTCGAGCTTGTTTCGGAGATTGCAAGATTGATTTCATTTTCTTTCCGTCTTTTTGGTAACATCTTCGCAGGAGAAGTTTTGATCGGAGTGATGCTTTTCTTTTTACCGTATGTTGCTCCGGTACCACTCATGCTGTACGAAGTATTCGTTGGTTTTATTCAAGCAGTCATCTTTTCCATCCTCACGCTTTTCTTCCTCAAGATAGCTATCACGGACGCCCATGAGGCACATTAATTTCAGCATTAATAGTAATAATAAAATAAATTCAATTTTATGGACGTAGAATCAGCAAAAATAATCGGTATGGCGTTTGCAGCAGGATTTGGAGTATTTGGTCCCGCTATCGGTATCGGACTTATCGTCTCAAAAGCGCTCGAAGCTATGGGCCGTAACCCTGAAATGACTGGAAAAATTCAGAGCATGATGATCCTCGGCGTAGCCTTTACCGAAGCGCTCGCTATTTTCGCGCTCGTTGTCGCCTTTATCGTAAAGTACGCGTAGATGGAACAAATAGTCACTACATTCGGAATAAACTCAAAGCTCCTCGTCATTCAGGTCATCAACTTCGGCATACTTCTTTTTCTCCTTCATCGTTTTCTCTATCGCCCGCTCTTAAAGCTTATGAATGAAAGACAGGAGAAAATCGAGCAGGGGCTTTCTGATGCAAAAAATGCTTCAGCAGAGCTCGCAGATGCCTCGGCAAAACACGCCGAGATGGTCGCCCAGGCAAAAGACGAAGCTCGCGAGATTGTCGACAAAGCCATCGCCGCAAGCGAGAAGATGAAAGATGGCATACTGCGTGAAGCAGAAGAAAAGTCACGAGAAATTCTTTCTGCAGCTGAAAAACAGGCACAAGAAGAGACACGTCGCGTAGTGGAAGAAGCCAAAAAAGAAGTGGGTGCTTTCGCCATACTCGCCGTTGAGAAAATTCTTCACGAAAAAGTAGGGGAGCAGGAGGAGCGCCATCACATAAAAAAGGCAATTCACGAATAAGAACCCGATGGACAAAGCAGTAAACTATTCAAAAGCATTTCTCGCGAGCCTCCCGGGCGGACAGGGAAGTGTGAAAAACTTTCTCGCCCTTCTTCGAAAACACGGAGACCTCTACTTACTGCCGAGAATACTTCGCCACCTGGAACAAACACTCTCTCAAAAAGGAGAGACAGTTATTACTTCGCGTTTTCCGCTCGATGAAAAAACAAAACAAGAAATTTTTGATTTTCTCAAAAGCAAATGGAGTGATGTGAAAGAAAAAGATATCGTCTACAAAACCAATCCGGAGCTTCTCGGAGGTGTGAGTATTCGACATAAAGATTTTCTTTTTGATGCCACTCTCGACAGCGCGCTCCAAAATCTCAAACACACCCTCGCGTAGATATCATTGACTTTCTCCCCTCGTTGCATAGAATAGGCTCACTAAATGTAAATCCCCTCAAGAGGGGTACCTGGCATCATACAATGTGATGAAAATCTAATTGTATGTTTCCCCAGCTAGGTACCCCCCTCGGGGGGATTTTTTATTCTTCAACAAACATATTATATCACGCACAATAAAATACACGCAAAGAAAAAAGTGTGCGGGAGTGTGTGAGTAAATAAAATAATTTAGTAGACTTGCATTTCTCCCTATTTCCTGTTATCGTACCCCCAGCTTTTCAGCACGTTGAAAGCCAAACCGAAAGGGAGGCTTTTTTTGTTTTCCCTTTCAC
>CALMXW010000123.1 GCA_937871115.1 uncultured bacterium | reverse complement strand
CCGGGCCGTACCATTCAAATGGTGGTATCCGAATGGATGGAAGCAATAGTGCCCAAGTTACTTCGGCGAAAACTACCTGGACGTGCACCAGCTCTTTTGGGTGCAGTCCGAATGCAACAAAAGCAGGCGTTTTTGGCGCAGGTGCAGGCTCGGCACTCTGGTCCTGGCCGGTGCCGATTGTAGACTTTGCGGCGGTGACCCTCAACCTTGGAGATATGAAGAATAAAACGGCTTCAACAACTCCAGCGGTTTGTGCTGGGGGACAAACCTATGGTTGTTACTTTTCTCCATCAGGAGGAAGCAACAAGGGATACCATGTCGTTTTTCTCAATGATGGAAGGATGAATGTGTATAAAGTAGCCACAACAAAGAGTACTACCGAGCAGGACCCGGCAGGGAATACTGCCACGGAGAATAATATTATTGCGACCCAGAATCTTGTAGCCGGATCTCCGTTTACTCTTCCTACGGCTTGCCCAGTGGTTTTTGTGGAAGATAAACTTTGGATTGACGGTACCGTGAAAGGGAAGATAAGTATTGCCGCAGCAGACCTCGGTGCGACTGACCCCGACATGATTCTCTCTGGAAACATTGACTACACGACCCTCAATGGTGCCGATAGCTTGTTGGCTATCGGAGAAAATCGAGTATTGGTACCCCTCGAATCACCAGAGACAATGACCGCTCGTGGAATTTTTGTTGCGCAAAAGGGGTATTTCGGGAGAAATTATATAACAGCCCTTCCCTCGGGCTCACCCCCCGGCGGAAGCCCTTGTGGAAACAACTGGAACAACTGCCTAAAACAAACAAGCATGACTATCTATGGTACTGTCGTTTCCAATGGGCGTGTGGGTACAAAGTGGACCGATGGTGGCGGAAGTTTTCTTCAGGGATACGACACCCGTACCGATAGCTATGACAGTAAAATCTCGTCGGACCCACCACCGCTGACACCGACCATAAGTAGTCAGTATAAATTCCTCAAGTGGTCCCAAACGCAGTAGTTTTATTTACCCTAAGTTTATTTCATGAATTTCTTCGATTCGATTATTCTCGGCGCTGTGGAAGGTATTACCGAATTTCTCCCCGTCTCTTCGACCGGTCACCTCATCCTCACTTCAAAAATCCTCGGGCTGGCGCAGACAGAGTTTGTAAAAAGTTTCGAGATTGCCATTCAGCTCGGTGCAATACTTGCGGTGGTGTGGCTCTATCGGAATATCTTTTTCAAATGGAACCCGGAAGTGTGGAAGCGCCTCATCGTGGCTTTTATTCCCACGGGCATTCTCGGCCTCGCGCTCCACAAGTACGTGAAAGACCTTCTCGGCTCTGAGGCTGTGGTACTCTGGGCACTTTTCCTTGGTGGTATTTTTTTGGTACTCTTTGATCTCCTTCGAAAAGACAGGACAGATGCACTTGCAGAAATTTCTGTAATGCCATATCGTACGTGTGCGACCATTGGGCTTTTCCAATCTATCGCCATGATCCCAGGCGTTTCGCGCTCGGCGGCGACGATTGTCGGCGGGCTCCTGCTCGGTGTTTCGCGGCGTACCATAGTAGAGTTTTCTTTTCTCCTTGCGGTGCCGACGATGATAGCGGCAACGGGATATGACCTTTTAAAAAGTGCTGGTGAATTTTCTCAAGCAGATTTCTCTCTTCTCGCCGTCGGTTTTCTTGTCTCTGCCCTCACTGCCGTGTTTGCGGTAAAGGGGTTCTTAAAAATAATAGGGGAGCGAACGTTTGTTTTCTTTGGCGCGTATCGCGTTCTCGTTGCCGTGCTCTTCTTCTTTTTCTTCTTGTAGAATTTTGGAACAAGCGTAGTATTGAAAGTATCTTTATGAGCACGCGGACAGCCAGTATCGTTATCCTCACCCTCCTCGCCCTCTCTTTCGGGGCAGGCGTGGTGCTGTACCCGTCTCTTCCAGACCAAGTCGTCTCACACTGGAATGCAGCAGGAGAAGCCGACGGCATGATGGGGAAATTCTGGGGAGTGTTTCTTTTTCCGATTATCATGGTAGCTCTTTTCGGTCTCTATTTACTCATTCCAAAAATCGACCCGATGAGAGCAAACATCGAATCATTCAGAAAACAGTACAATGCGTTTTGGGTATTCTTATTTCTGTTTTTCACGTACGTTTTCGGACTGACGCTCGCATGGAACTCCGGATACGTTTTTGATTTCACGACATGGATTATCCCCGCTATAGCCGCACTCTTTTGGTTCCTCGGAGCTTTTATCAAAAAATCAAAACGCAATTTCTTTGTCGGCATCCGTACGCCGTGGACACTTTCGAGCGATACCGTGTGGGAGAAGACGCACGCGCTCGGTGGCAAGCTCTTCAAACTCTCGGCAAGCATCTCTTTGCTTGGCATATTTGTGGGCGGAGACATGGCGATACTGTTTATTCTGGTGCCTGTAGTAGTAACAGTCCTTGTGACAGTGGTATACTCGTATCTTGAGTACCGAAAAGAAGTGGAGAAGTAGCTTAGTAGTAATAAAAATAAACTTTATGAACAGAGTAGTACACTTCGAAATTCAAGCAGACGACACCGCCCGCGCGATAAAGTTTTATACCGACGTGTTTGGGTGGACATTCCAAAAGTGGGAAGGGTCGCCCTCGGAATATCACATGATCATGACTGCCGAGAAAGACAGTAAAGAGCTCGGGATAAACGGTGGGCTCATGCCGCGCCCATGCCCGGCGCCGGCGCCAGAGCAGGGGACCAACGCGTATACGTGCACGATGCAGGTGGAAGACTTTGACGATATTGCGAAAAAGATTGAAGCGGCAGGCGGAAATAGTGGAAACCGCAGAAGCAGGCGTATTATAATCAGTAAAAATGTAATACAATTAGTACACCGAAGTTACCGTTTCCCTTACATGGGATAGAGCAGATATAGGAGGCACACATGAGCTTTTTCGGTAAACTTTTCACCGCTC
>CALMXW010000122.1 GCA_937871115.1 uncultured bacterium | reverse complement strand
ATTCGCTACAAACCTCGCAGCGGGCCTTCGGGCGAGTTGATATTGTAACTAATTGTTAGTAACCTAACTCCATGGAAAATATTCCACCAAGTTTTTCACAGAAAGATGATCATGTTTTTAAGAGGCAGGGAATAATCCTAGCCAGTATCTTTATTTCACTTTTGGCAGTTCTCTTGCTTGTAGTCGTATTCTTCATATTTCTCAGGCATCCAGGGAGTACAACAGGAGTCGCGTGCATCGGCGAACTAAATGCCGAGCCGCTCGACGGTGCGCTTACGGATGATTTCCTCGGTATGAATCCGGACTTCATGTCAGAGGATGCTCTGTTAGAGGGGAGTCGCAACGGTGGTAGCCCAGAGCTTGAGTATCGCGGACGAGAGGCAGAAAAATTCGCCAGCGACGAGAAATTTTTCCTTGCGCTTGAAAATATTTTTCACAACACAGAAAACTCCCTTCGGGACGCCAATCTTTATTACGAGCGTTTCCTGGTTTCAAAAAATACGTATCTCATTGAGGGGGGCAGTAATATGCTTTCAGACTGGATTGAAAGCTGTGTGAAAAATCCTGCGGAGAAAATAAAAGAACAAGAGAAGATAAAAGCAGACTGTTTTGAATACTCTATGAAGGAGAGGTCCGATAAAACAGGATATGACAATTGTCTTGCCGTCCACTTGGAGAAGACAGCATGCAGTGCCTCATGGACAAACGCTGACGTTGCCCGCTCCAAGGAGCTCGTTTCTTGCGCAGATGCATATGTTGAAAATAAAAAAGCAGAAGAAAAAAAGATGTGGGATACGAAATTAAGAGAGTCTGGGGTAAATCCCGAGGATTACTATAACGAAGGAAATCCACCAGATAATTCTCTGTCCCAACTACCAGATGAGAACTTCGCAAAAGCAAAAGGTCGTGATGCAAAAAGAGTGTCCGACATAAAAAACCTACAATCTGCCCTTGAACTTTACTTGGATTCTTGTGGAAGGTACCCCGCAGTTTCGGGCGTTGTCGATATTGGCGTCGGACTAAGAACCACAATGGCAACAGGATGTCCAGATGATGTGAGTCTCGGGACGTTCATAGGGGAACTTCCCAGAAACCCGACTCCGGGCGGGATAAATTATACATACAAAGGGGATAAAGATGGATACGAGCTAAGGTTTAAGCTTGAAGAGGGCGTCTCGGAAAACATTGGTGCGGGCATGCACACGGCGACACAAAACGGTATTCAGTAAGATGAGAAAAAACAAAACAGCGACCGATTAGGCCGCTGTTTCTACTATTTTTGCAAATACTTCGGGGTGGTTTGCGCCGAGGTCGGCGAGCATCTTGCGATTGATGAGAATGTTTTTCTTGTTGAGTGCGTCGATGAGTCTGCTGTACGATGCGATCTTTGAGTTTTCGAGAGAGCGGACAGAAGCGTTGATGCGGACGTTCCACATTTTGCGGAAATCGCTCTTCTTGTCTTTTCGGTGAGCAAAAGCATGAGAGCCAGCGTGGACGATCGCCTCGTATGCCTGGCGCTCTTTCGTGCTACGCCCAAAACGATACCCTTTTGTTTGTTTCAGGATATTCTTGCGCGTCTTTAATGCATTGGTACCTTTCTTTACTCGTGACATGGTAGTTTTATTTGGCTAAAAATCGGCTCAAGTCTTTGGTGTTTAAAACGATGGTTCCGTTCTTCTTCTTGTTGAGCTGCTTTGAGCGGCTCGCTTTGGCGTTGAAATGGTTCTGCCCTGGCTTACGCGAGATGAGCTTCCCGTTTTTCGTCTGTCGGATTCTCTTTGAGAATGATTTGTTTGTTTTCATTTTTGTTTTGGGTTTTGTCTCTCTCGATAATAATGGTCAGACCTTTGTGGCTTTTCTTCGCTTCCTCTATTGCCTTGTAGGGCTCGGTGATGAAATGAAGGATTCGCGTGAGGCGCTCGTGATGGAACTTTGGGTCCAGATACTTGGCTCGCCCTCGCAAAAAGAGGTCTATCTTCACTCGGTGCCCTTCTTTGAGCCATTTTGAGGCGTTTTTCGCCTTGAGCTCGAGGTCGTGCTCCCCAGTGCCGATGGTAATCTGTATCGCTTTTACCTCGGTAACGTGCGAATTCTGCTTTGCGACCTTCTCCTTCTTTCGCTTGTCGTAAAGAAATTTACCATATTCAAGAATTTTTGCAACTGGGGGGGTCGACTTTGGGCCAATCTCCACCAAGTCGAGGCCTTTTTCCTCGGCGAGGGCAAGCGCCTGGTCTGTCGGCATGGTGCCGAGGTTTTCACCCTCCGGGCCGATGACCTGGAGCTCTGAGGCTCGTATTTGTCTATTGATGCGTTCTTGAGGGGTCAAATGGTCGTATGAAATCTTAAAACACTTTAAGTCACAACGAGAAAATATAAAGATATTTCCCCTTTGTTACAAAGAACATCATAACAGAGGAGAGGGGATTTTACAAGGAAGTAGACTGCTGTGTTTACTGGTCGTATAATATATACATGACACTCGAAAATTTTTCATCGTCGTCCCACGAGACAGAGCAAAACAAAGAAAGAAAGAGTATTCGCGAAAGAATAGTCTTTCCGCACCTTGAGCCGATAGTGAAGCTCATGGAAAAACAGTTTGGGAATACAGAAAGAGAAATTGACCCAAAAGTAGTCGAAGACATCCTCTATGCATTTATTGAGCAACGGATCGAATGCGCCGGGGTGTATTCCTCTCAAGAACATAAAGTAGCCTTTCCTTGGGGGGTGACCGATACGGCAGAGCTTGCGAAAAAGCTTTACGAACAATATTCGGGAGAGAGCTTGCCCCCACAACTAACGCCGAATTCTGCAAAAAAGAAAAGAGAGTTTATGTTTACGTCCCTGCAACTCGTTCAGAGTGGGAGCCAGTTTGCGTTTATGGAAGAGCCCATGCATCAAGCTATTAAGGATTTACCCAACGCACTTACTGCACTTAAAGAGGGCAGAGAGCCAGAATCAAACATAATCTATACGCTTGGCTCTCCCACCAATGAGCTCGGCACGATGTCCGAAGAGTTTTTAGAAAAGATAAGACAAGGGGAAGCCTTCGACGAGTTCGGTGCTCTCTACGCCGAATTTATCAGAGCAGAGGGGCTGAAAGAAAGAGAAGAAAATACCGAAGTCCTTTTGTACGGGCAATCTATGGGTGCTAGCTTTGCCACAGGGACGGCGCAGTACCTTCTTGAAGAGGGTGCTGTGACACAGTCGCGTGAAGTATTGCAAGAGAAACAGGTACCATTTTTGCAAATTCGACTCGACATGCCCGTTGGCTCGAGCGAACTCTCACCCGAGAGGAAAAAATGGCAAATACCAATCGGCTTTGCGCTCGACGGTGTCATTACCGCGGCGACTGATCCCTATTTGCGGCCAGTGATGATGAAAGACAAAGCGTTTCTTTCATCGGTTCAGGAAATATTTACTGAACATGGTATGCCACTGGTGATGTCGGAAGAGCAAGTGAATCTTAAGAAAGAAGGAATTAAAGAAACAGTGAATGCTCTCCGAGAAGGGACTCCTGTACCCAAAGGACTCAAGGTGACTAAAGTAGTGGGGCTTGCTGACCCTCTCATGTATTCGGGAGAATTTCGCAAAGAGGCGAAAGAACATAAAGAAGAACACCGAGGCTCGCTTGGTGAAAGCATGGTATCAAAAGCACCAGATCAAAAAACATTTGGGATTGATATGCGGCACACCATGCCATACTTTAGAGAGAACGAACTCAATCGTCTCGCCTTCGCGGCTGAAAGTTTGCAAGAGCTCCAGGGGTGATATAATGACTCCATGAGTAACATAACCCCAGACGAAAAACTTTCCGACAAGCACTGCATTCCTTGCGAGGGCGGGGTGGCTCCGCTTAGCCTCGACGAGTCCAGCCGGCTTCTCGCTCGGCTCAAGCAGGCATGGTCTGTCTCCGACACGGGCAAGAAGATTCGTTGCGAGTTTACGTTTAAAGATTTCACCGAAGCGATGTTTTTCGTGAGCAAGGTTGCCAATGTCGCCCAGATGGAAAATCACCATCCCGACATTTTTATTTCATACAATAGGGTGGTCATCGAGATATGGACACATGC
>CALMXW010000121.1 GCA_937871115.1 uncultured bacterium | reverse complement strand
TAAAACTTCTTACAGTATTCAAACTTTTACAGGCGGAGCATTCTGGATTAACCGGAAAGTCTTCTCCATATTCTTTTTTAAATTCAAAAAATGTTCCGTCGATTATAGAAGAGCGCATGTCTGACACGAGTTTGGTGATGAAGTAAATGTTGTGAATGGTTGCGAGAGTGGCAGCTTCCATTTCTTTCGCGCGGAAAAGGTGCGAGAGGTAGGCGGAAGTGTAGTTCGTGCAAGTGTAGCACGCACAATCTTTTTCTAGTGGTTCAAAAAGATTTACGAATCGTGCGTTGAGAAGATTTATTTTTCCATTTTTTGTAAACACACTACCGTTACGAGCAATACGCGTTGGACCCACGCAGTCGAAAAGGTCCACGCCGTTCTCCACTCCCATAAATAAATCTTCCGGCTCTCCGATGCCGAGCAGGTGTCGAGGCTTTTCTTCCGGCAATATTTCGTTCACCCATTTCACTGCAGTTTCCATATCTTCTTTGGCAAAGCTTCCGCCGATTCCAAATCCGTCGAAATCCATCGCTCCAATAACTTCCGCAGATTTTTTGCGAAGCACTTCACTCCTACCACCTTGCACGATACCAAACAAAGCTTGAGGAAGCGAAACTTGCTCAGGCGAATGGTCTGGTCGAGCCGCTTCGTTTTTTTGAATCTGCAGCGGCGACCCGAGGACCTGAGAATGAGCAAGTTTTGCGGACTCAAGCTTTACGTGAATATCAAGACACCGTTTCGCCCATGCATGAGTTCTGTCCAACGCTTCTGCTTGGTAGCGTTCATTCTCAGTCGGTGAAGTGCATTCATCAAATGCGAATATAATATCTGCTCCAAGATTATGCTGAATCTCGATAGATTTCTCAGGAGTAATATAGTGGAGCGAGCCATCGAGGTGTGAGCGGAAAGACACTCCATCATTCCCCACTTTCGCAAGCGGTGCTTCGCTGCCAATCGAGCGCTCCGGAATCATAAATGATGGATCTGTAATGGAAACTACTTTTGAAATTTCTTTGCCGTACGCCGCCCCGAGCGAGAAC
>CALMXW010000120.1 GCA_937871115.1 uncultured bacterium | reverse complement strand
TTAAAACTATCTGATAAGATAGAAAATTTTAATAGTGACGTAAGACTGAGTCACACGAGGTTGATCCCATCGCAGGTTAAAAAAGATGTCTGGAAGAGGGATCATGGAAGATGTGTATTGTGTGGTGAATCAAAAAATTTACACTTTGATCATGACCTCCCCTTTTCAAAAGGTGGAACGAGTTTGTTGGCAAGTAATGTCAGGCTACTTTGCGTAAGATGCAACCTAAAAAAATCAGATAATATCGAATAACATTACTTGATATGCCCGAAAAGGTTTTGCTAAAAGATATTTTGTTCAACCGCGGGAAGGTAGAGCAAATCGCGCATGAGATCGGTCTCGTGTATCCTCCTTTTGAAAAAAAGAAATTTATCCGTGATGTGGTGGCGGAGTTTCCTCGGCTGGAGCTCAAGGCCCGTATCTCGTGGATATCTGAATGCTTGAGAAAATATCTTCCAGAGGATTTTGGCCGTGCGGTGGGCATACTTATAAAAGCGCTTCCACCACCAAACGATCCGGAATTATCTGACGGTGATTTCGGAGATTTTATTTACGCTCCGTATGCGGAATATGTGGCGAAAAATGGATGTACCCGAGAGCATCTCGAGCTTTCCCTCCGTGCGCTCCGGGAAATGACCATGCGGTTTTCCGCCGAAGATGCGATCCGCTCTTTCCTCAATGCATTCCCAAAGGAAACATTCGGGGCACTCTCGGTGTGGGCGAGCGATCCGCAGTATCACGTGCGTCGATTGTGTAGCGAGGGTACCCGGCCAAAATTGCCTTGGGCCAAGAAGATCGACATTCCTCTCTCTGCGTCCATCCCCATACTCGACAAGCTTTTTTCCGACCAGGCGCGGTTTGTCACTCGCTCGGTGGCAAATCACGTCAACGATATTTCAAAGATCGAGCCCGGCCTGGCTCTGGAAATATTGGCAAGATGGCAGAGATCCGGCGAGCAGAAAGAAGGAGAGATGCAATATATTCTCCGGCATGCGCTCCGGACGCTGGTGAAACGAGGGGATCCGAGGGCGATCCAGATGCTCGGCTTTTCGCCCCAAGCGGAGATAGTGGTCTCTCAGTTTCTCGTGCCAAAGGAGGTGCAGATGAATACCGCTCTCACGTTTTCTTTTTGTCTGCAAACTGAAGATGACACCAGGGTCGTGGTCGACTACATTCTCTTTTTTCAAAATAAAGCGGGGAAGCGCAACAGTAAAAAAATCTTCAAGCTCGCGGAGCTCACACTCGTCAGGGGCAAGCCTACGCTACTCTCAAAGAGGCATATGCTTCGTGAGCACATGACGACCCGTACCTTGTATCGAGGGGAGCATGAGATAGAGCTACAGGTAAATGGTGTGCGTGTTGCGCGGGAGCGGTTTTTTCTGGAAAAGTGAGGGAGCGCAAAAACATTGACACTTCGTCTTTTTAGTGTATTATGTTGCTAGGAATACTCCCTGTAGTGTCCTTTGTCGCCTCTAGTCCATTTTTTTTGGAGAGATGTCATGTACGCGTATGAAGCAGCCCGTGGGTCTTGGGTTGTGTCGGTGGTCTACTACACCATCTGCTGGCCCCTCGCCATCGTAGGAGCTATCTTCCGAGCATTTTCTTCGGTAGTTCGCGCCGTCAGAGGAGGGGTGTGGTTTTGTATCACAAACTTCCTCTGGGCGCCGGTCTTGCACGAAGTGAGCCGTGTCGAGGTTGAAGGAAGAAAACTCTTCCTCTTGAGAGGAGAGAGGATCCTTTGCTGTATCGAGTCCTCCGATGGCTCGCGCATCAGTCTCTCGCCGGAGTCACCCATACTGACTCTTTCCCTCAGGGAAGGCTTGCCAAAGTTTTTCCGGATCACGCCGCAAGCCGCCGAGAAGCTCTCCGAGCACCTGGTGCCGGATCGGCAACACAACATTTTCTCTTTTGGGGGGTAAGGTTCCCTCTTGCTTACCCCCTCCTTTTGCCGCCCTTCACCGGGCGGTCTTTTTTTATTTTCTGCGCACCGAAGAAAACACAGAAACCGCGATGATAAGGAGCCCCAGCGTCCCGGTCACTGTTTCCGGCACATGGATTTTTGTACCGAGAAGCATGATGATGGCGAGGACTCCGA
>CALMXW010000119.1 GCA_937871115.1 uncultured bacterium | reverse complement strand
CTCGCTGCATACGAAAGACAGGTGGCCACTCTAGGAAATGCCATGAAGCGACACGGAATCCCTGTGCGCGAACCCTTTGGCTGTCATGCCATCTACGTCGATGTTCCGAGATTTTTTGATGGTACGACAGTAACACCCGACCACTATGGCGGATCAGCAGTTGTCGCATTCCTTCTCTTAGCTGGCGTGTGTGCGTGCGATCTCGGTTTCGCTTTTGGCGAGTACAAAGATGGGCATGAGGTGCCACCTCCTGCATGGAAAAACTCCATTCGCTTCGCCATTCCACGTGGCCTGTACTCAAAAGAAGACTTCGACTACGTGGCGCGATGTGTGGGTGCCACCTATCAAAATAGGCGCCTGCTCCCACACCTCCATCCTCTTTCCGGACACGACGAGCCACTCCGGCATATGGAAACACGTTTCGGAATAATGTCTCGGTAATTTTTCTTTCAGTACCCTTTTACGCACTCCCCTGGTGAACCCAAGGGAGTTTTTCTTATCCATATCTAGTGAAAAATAAGCGGGTGATATAAAATACATTTATGCGAGTACGTAAAAGTAGTGGCTTCACACTGATTGAGCTTCTCGTCGTCATAGCAATCATTGCTCTTCTTTCTACTATGACGATCGCCAATCTCGCAGTAACACGAACAAAAAGCCGAGATGCGACAAGACTGCTTACTACGCGAGAGATGTTTACTGCCCTCGAGCTCTACAATCAGTCCTATTCGCATTACCCGTGTTCTTCGGGAATGCGTTCCGACAATGCAGGATTCCTCCAACCATTGGTCACCGCAGGATATCTCTCTTCGAATCCGAAAGACCCTGTAAACAAAAGTCCATACATATATTGGTATGCTTCATTCAAAAATACTCCTGGCGGACCCTGCGGACAGATTGCTGAGGTCAACTACGATATCCAGGTAGCAAATACTGCCTGCCTTGAAGGAGGGAAGTTTGCCAGCCCGACACATTGCCACATCTTTATTCCACGACCCCTAAACTGTTCGGACCCCTATCTCCTCACGACAGAAGGTTCTTTTTCGGATTGCTCTCCCCTCGCCGATTAAAATTTTATTATTTTTTCAAAAAAAACATTATGGAAGGTATTGAATTTGAAACAGACCAGCTCTCTACTCCTGTTCATAAAACAGAGCCACCACCATCGCGTCTTATTTGCTTTGTTATAGAACACTCTCGAGGAAACGTACGGACATCAAGGGAGGCCAAGCTCGTACTCGCTATTGCTTTCTTTTTTTTCTGTATTTTACTCTCTATTTTTTCCTTCTTTTTTGAAACAAAAAAAGTTCTCACCCCGGTAAAAATGAACCCGGGTGCTCATCAGCCACGATAACACTCCTGACCCCGATACTCCGCCTCTTGACGAAATTTTTGAGATAGCTAATATATAGCTTGTAGCTATCTATTTTATTTTATGCGAAGAATTATTTATCACCGAGAAATACAAATCGTATTCAAAAGCGATGCTGATCTCAAAGAGCAGGCGCTTGAAAAGGCGCGACTCGAGGGGATCACCCTCAAAGCTCTGCTCACGATGGCCATGCGAGCATACGTGGAGGATGAGCTCGAGATATTCTTCGGACGGAAAAATGAAAAACGAGAGCTCTCTCCGCCAAAGCGCTTTGAGTCACCCATACGGCCCCTAAAGCAAAAGAGGAATCAGGAAAAATAAAA
>CALMXW010000118.1 GCA_937871115.1 uncultured bacterium | reverse complement strand
ATACGACTCTGTCCTTCAATATTCGTCAATGATTTTCCACTTGCGCCATCATGTGGGTGCTGTGGTAAGATGAGTCTGCTTTGCACATGAACCCCCTCCTCAAAAAAATTATTTTCATCGCCGGCGGATTCTTTGCACTTATCGGAGTGCTTTTTACGACTGTCTTCGTGGGTATGCAGTTTGGACTCTTCAATGTGCACGGGTCTATCGCCGAGCGAAACAAATTTTTCACTGATGCCCTCGCCACTGCGGGCGCCGTGTCACACTCCACTTCGACAAATCCTCTCTCCGCCTCCTCCACTCCACCAAAGCCACTCTGCCAGCACAATGAACAGACCGTCTGCGATTGGAATGAGACTTCAGAGTGGGCGGTCATCCGCGCCGGACTCCTCAAGGACGACACCGTCATCGCCCGCGTCTCCCAAGAGACCGGAGTATCGAAACGAATGATCGTCTCTGTCGTCATCCCCGAACAGCTTCGATTTTTTACCTCCAATCGCGAAGTTTTCAAAAGATATTTCGAACCACTCAAGATCCTCGGCTCGCTCGTGCAATTTTCTCTCGGAGTTTCCGGTATAAAAGAAGACACGGCACGGACAATAGAAAATTATGCGAAAAATCCCGAGTCCCCTTTTTATCCCGGGCCCGGCATGACCGAGCTCCTGCACTATCCGGAAAACGCAAACCATGATGCCATACTCTACAGCCGCCTCGCAGATGCAAAAAATCACTACTACGCATATCTCTATACTGCTATTTTTATAAAAGAGATCGAAGCACAATGGCAAAAGAGCGGCTTCAATATCAGTGAAGACCCGGGTACCATAGCGACCATCTTCAACAACGGATACCGAACATCACACCCCAAAGCCGACCCCGTCGCCGGCGGATCTGAGATCTTTCTCGGAGGAGGCACCTACTCTTACGGCGAGCTCGCCATGATCTTCTACAACTCTTCGGAGCTTATCGAAAATTTCCCGCGATAAGAAACACGCTTACTTCTTCTTTTTTATTTTACTGAGTTCTTCTTGTAATTTTTTCACCTGGTCGGCAAGTTTTTCTGTTTGCTTGGTCAGTCTCGCTTCAAACTTTTTGGTATGACTGGCGAGCATCCCAGCGACAGCCATCATCTCGGTCGTATCCTCAATAGCCAAAAGTATAATTGGCGGAAACTTCTCTTTCACCGTTTCACCACTGAAGTGAATCTGCCGTGCATTGAGTATCATCGACTTGACCCCGATGGAAGGAAATTTGTGCACGACCTCGAAACCCTTGAAAAAGGTGTCCTTTGGGAGAACGTCTTCCAAAAGTTTCCGCAATGCAGGAATATTCCACTGCCCATTGCCTAGATCATACACATTTTTACCTTCCGTATCCTTCGGCTCGACTTTAAACATTTGGTAGAAAGACTCGTTGGCCGCCATCACCCGGAAATCTTCACTGAGGATCAAAACGGGTTCGCGCACCACATCTACCACTGTCCTGATATACGTAAAACTTTCTTCCCACAGACGCTCGAAAAAGTGAGGCCCGAAGAGATTGGAAGCTCCTGTCCCCTTTTTAGTTGTTGCCATATAGAGCATGCCGTATACCGTGAGGAATAGTTACAAGCGAAAGACACGGATGGGTGTGGATCCAGAACCCTCTAAAACGGAGGCGGAGAGATTCGAACTCTCGGTACCTTGCGGTACGCCACCTTTCCAAGGTGGTGCACTAA
>CALMXW010000117.1 GCA_937871115.1 uncultured bacterium | reverse complement strand
TCTTGTTAGAATATATTTATGGATAATAACTGGGAATACACACCAGCTGGGAAAAGATGGCTAGCCTGTAGACACATGGAGTATTCCCACAAGGTGTTTTTCAGTAATGGAATGATTAACATACAAAAGTCTCACTATGTATCATTTTTCACCGAACACGTTGATTCCACGCTCGATGGGTGCACCTGTGTTTCTATTCTACAATGTTCCAAGTGTGGGTGGTCTACTTGTGGTAGAGAGAGAGCCACCCAGAAGTACCCTCTTGAGCCTCATATCGCCCCATAGCGACGTTTTTATTTGGTTTTCGATAACTGTATCAACTCCTGTATTTTTCTATTAATTTTCGGAATACCCCGTTTGGGTCGCCAGTTTCTTTTATTTTACCACGAAGGTATGTTGGCGTGAATTCACCGATACTTTTCATAAAGTTTTTCTACTGTTAATTTATAACACTTAAGTTGTTCAGTGTCTTTTTTCTGCCACCAGAATTCTACCGGCTTTTCTGGCTCAGAAATTTCTTTGGCGGTACGACGATGTTCTTCTCTGAGAAATTGTTTGTAGTTCATCGTGAGAATTTCTTTTTATCGTTTATGGTCCTTGCCGAAGAGTCCATGAGGGAAATGGTGTCTATTTCGGTGTAAGCATGATTTTCATGAACAAGCCCAAAGTATCCGAGTTTGCCTGTCCGACGGTTTTTCCAGATTCTTACTTTAGCCCATGTATCTTCTTCGTCGATTTCATTCATGGTTGTGCTGGTGATGTCGCTTCCGTTTTTTATCCGCCAAACTCCGACGATACTGTCTGCGAGGCGGGAAATCATACCCGAGTCTCGAATGTCCATCATTTTGGGTTCGCGGGTCGTGTGTGTTTTATCGTCTGTTGAATGAGCCACAAGGAAAATTACCAGGTTGTACTCTATCGCCAAACTTTTTATCTTCGCAACAATGTCACCAAGCTCCAAAGAAAGATTTTTCCCATTGAATTTGTCAACGGAAAATATTTGGTGTAGGTGGTCAATGAAAACAGTTTTTACGTCGTATTTTACTTTTGCCTCCACGATGCGGTTCATAAGCCACTGTATGTTGCTGTCGGTATTTTTCGCGGGAGTATAAAACAAAGGGAGTTCTTTTGTGCCGAAAGTAAGTTTTTGTATAAACTGCCTTGGGGTTACTTCGAGAGAAAACCACGCCCCCAAAATACTCTGCTTTGCCATGCGGGCGGTTATGTCCATAAGCAGTGTTGTCTTCCCATGCCCCGTTGGGCCGGTAACAACGATAAGCTCTCCAGCTTCCACGTCCCCAAGAAGGCGGTCGAGAGAACCGAGTCCGGTTTTGAAAGAAAACACCTTGCCTTCGTCTTGCTTTAAAAGTTCCGCGAGTTCGTGGGAAGAAATAATTTTATCCTCTCCGTCGTAGGCATAAAGCGCGAGTTCTTTTTTTGCGAGTATTTGTTTATCGAGCATGTTGGGCTTTGAAACGATTAATGTTATTTGCGCTGAAGCACTGCGTGATTTGAATTAGGTCTTGTTTTTCTTTTCCGGAAGCAAACCACTGGTCTATGAGCCGGACAACATCATCATCGTCTGGGATATTATCTATCGCCCGAAGAGCGGCGAGGTAAGCGGCGGTTTTTTGAATTGGGATTGTGCGTAGATGCTTCCGGCATTGTTCAGAGAAATAATTGCAAAGTTTAATTGCAGATTTGTTTCGGGGCTTTTTCTTTTCTTTGACGGGGATAAGTAATTCTCCAGTCTCCGCGTTTATTGCTTTTTCTTCGTAAGTATCGTCGTCGGTGTATGTTCTCATTTTTTTCTTTGAAGTGTCCGAAACTTTAGTTTCGGTATTATT
>CALMXW010000116.1 GCA_937871115.1 uncultured bacterium | reverse complement strand
TAATCTGACCTCTCCCCTCCTTGATCCCCTTATTCAAAAAGAGACTTCGAGCGTGCGCGAAAAAATACCTTCGCCTGAAAATTTTTTACTCGAGAAAAAAATATACAAACAGCGAAAACTTATTTCTCAGCTGAAGAAAGAAAACGGGGCATTCAAAAAACGCGCTGCTGCCCGCAAGCAGAGAAGACGCGACGGGGGCACCTCTCCATCAAAACAAAACTCTCAACCAGAAAAAAAGAACCAAAGCATATTTGAAAAAGCAAAAAATATTTTCCTCGGATGGAAAAAGAAATCTGTCTGAATATTTAATCCCCTCATCAACACACGCTTATTTCTTTGGTGGGAGTGGAAAGAAAATACTCACGCGTTTTTTGTACTCTGCGAAATCTGGATTTTCTTCCATCTTTTTTTCAAGCATGGGAACCCCAGATACTTTTAATATCAGAAATGTAATTGTGAGCGGACCAATAATTCCCATCCACCCACCAGGGATACTCAGCACCATGAGCCATATCCCCCACCATTGAGTAACTTCTCCAAAATAATTTGGATGACGAGTGTACGCCCACAGTCCGCTCTGCATCAGCTTGCCTTTGTTTTCCGGATTCTTCATGAATCGTGCCAACTGTGCGTCGCCCACTGATTCAAAGTAAAAACCAACAAGCCACACCAGGACACCCACTCCGTCGAGTGCGCGTAGTGGAATACCAGCGCTCTTGTTCACAAGAAGTACCGGAAAGACGATCGCAAACAGAAGTGTGCCCTGCAAAATATACACTTGCAGGTACGAGCGCAAGTAGAACCATTTCCCCCATTCCTTCCGCCATGCAAGGTAACGATAATCTTCTGTCTTGCCTTTGTTGCGTGTATGAATATGCCAAGCGAGACGCAGACCCCAAATACTCACCAAGACCCCTATCGATAGTCCTCGTGCGCCCGAAGAAGTATCGGAGAGAAAAAAAGATACCCACGCCATCAGTACAAATCCTAACCCCCACGCAACATCAGCTACATCGTTTCTCTTTTTGATACAAGAAAACACGAACCAGAGGCTCATGTACACAAACAATATACAAACGAGGGTTGGGTAATAATTCATAATCCAATTTTATTTGCAATAAGAAACGTCACCACTGAGACAGCGCCCGCGAGCACTGTTCCCCAGACCAAATCTGCAAGGGTGACCACAAGCGGCCAATCTTTAAGTGTCGCAAGATTGGTGAGATCGTACGTGGCATACGTGATAAGTCCAAACAGTGCACCGAAGAAGAGTGCGTGTGTCCACGAGCCCTGCTCCATGGCCGGCGCAATAACAAAAAGTACCAGCCCTACAATAAACAGCACATAGAAAATAAGCGCTGGTATCCAGTTGATGTCACTTCTCATCAGGAAACCTATCTGATTACGATAGAAATTTTTTGCCACAAGCCCGAGCCACACCATATCGATGATGAAGAAGACCGGAAGCGCAATCGCGTAAAGTTTTATAAACATAAAATAATATTTTATCTATTTAAATATGTCACCGTGTACAGCACCGCAGGTTTCTGTTTTCATCGAAATTAATTTGAAACCTTAATGAGTTTTGTTATGGTAAAGACTCCCTTCATAGTATACCTCATCCACTGATCCGTGCTCAGCGCTTCCTTAATAACAACAAATCCTTCAGCGGTAATGTGAGCGCGCCTATCAAATTGTTCTTTTGCGGAGGCGGACTGCCCGAAGTTTACGAGATAATACACGCCATCATCTGTCTTCAGCCCAAACACACACTCTCCACTCGGAGGCGTGCTCGGATCGATCAGCGGAAGGCATGTGTACGTACCGGAAAGGGTGACGTTTCGAGGAACAGGGTCGGGAGATTCTTGGGGATCACTCTTTCGTGGCACATACAGCGTAGCACAAGCGACGACTACAATAAAAAATGTAAAAGCAATGAGTATTTCTTTCTTCATGTTTTTCTTATTATTTTACTTCCCTTTTTCTTCTTTCAAACGAAATTTGATTATCTTTGTGATGAGCGAAACCGGAAGCGGCTTTTCGTATGGGAATCGGATACACCCTTTTGAAAAATCAATTCCCTGCTTTTTCAAATCACCCTCAAAAGCTTTCACACCAGATGGCGTAGGATAAAATCCCAGGTGCCCTTTCATTGCAGCAAAGTGAATGAAATTTTTTCCATCGAGCTGAACAGTAGGCATGCCGTATCTCATAGCTTCTTCGCCCTCGGGCACGAGCTTTTCTGCAAGCGAGCGAATTTCTTTTATTTTTGAGACGAAAGCATCCGGGACATCCTTTATGTATCCATTTACATTTTTATACGTTTTCATGTTCCCATTCGTGCTATTTTTAAATCATCTCCATTGTACCCGATTCCCATCAAAACATGAACCCACCTCACCAAAAAATAACCGTCAGTGTTTTTTCACGAGTGGCTTTTTCTTTTTTGTCTATTGCAACTTCAGTGCCTCTTTAATATTTTCCAAAAATTCTGATTTCAGTAATTGCTCCCAAGGAAGAAACAGGGGCGATGGCAGTGTGTGGAGGTCAAACCAATCTTGGTCTACGTATTTGTCCGGTTCCAGTATCGTCGCCTCACCACTCTCGTGATCTGAAAGCATCCAAATCGTCACATAATGCTTGCCCTCTTTTTCAAAGTAGTCGTTGGTGAGTGCGCCAAATCGTATATTCTTTATACCCACCCCCGTTTCTTCCAGTACTTCGCGCCGAGCGGTGTCTGCAAAAGATTCCCCAAATTCCAAGTGTCCGCCGGGGACAGACCAAGTCCCCTCTCCGTGAGAACCCAGACGCTTCCCCATCAAAAACTTCCCCTCTTTAATGACGAAAACTCCGATACCAACTCGTGCATTTTTTTCCATATTCTAAATTATACCTGACTACCTTCAAAATCCGAACCTATCTCCTACCTACTCGCCTCGGCGCGCAGCCTCATATGTTTTATTTATTCGGATTAAATTCTACAATCCACTCAATACCGTACCTATCTCGAAACATACCAGCGTATGTCCCCCACGGACTCTCATCGATCGGTCCCTCTACTTGCCCTCCAGCAGAAAGTCCATTAAATATTCTTTCAGCATCTTCTTTGCTGTCTGCGTCTAGGTGGATTTTACTTCTATTTTCGTTTTCACTTACTTTGCCCATAAATTCAGGCACATCATTCCCTATGAGCACGGTGCCACCAATAGGCAAAACAATCTGCATGATTTTGTTCGCTTCCGCGTCTGCGACCTGAAATTCAGGGCCGGCAAGATCTTTGAAACGAATTATCTTTGCAAACTCGCCACCAAGAATAGATTTATAAAAAGTAAACGCTTCTTCTGCGTTGCCATTAAAATTAATCCAGGGGTTTATTGTTGCCATAGATATGAGTATACAATTTTCCTCAGAGTTTACCATCTTTAAGAAGGATCAAACTAGCTGGCCGACTCCAACTAGAACCGTGCGGTGCGTTGCCCTGCTTGACCACATAGCTATCTAGAAAGCCTCAACTTCGACCCGTCTCGTGCACTCGTTCAATAAGTTGCCGGAGTCTGTGGAGTACAAAGAAAATTAAAACTCCAACTAAGATCGCCCACATGTGGAGAAATAATTCGTCAAAATTTGTTGTAATAAATATTGAGATAGCTACCTCTAGTACAAAAATACAGAAGTATAGAAACTTAATAAAAATAGCGCATAAAACCCTTCGATCTGTTTTCCAGAATTTAAATTTAAGATTTTCAAATTTAGTAAACCAGCAAATATACAAATATGCTATTACAAAATATAGCCATGGTCTGGGAGCAGTAGAGGAAGCAGTAAATACACTTTGTAAATCTATAACCTTATAGATTACATAAACAACATATAAAATGAAAATTAAAACAAGTAAGCGATGGACAATTTGTAGAACTTTTTTAAAGGTTTTCATCATTGCATAATTACGCGTCTCGAGCGCGAGAACCTCTCTCAAGAACTGCGGGACTTGGAATCGAACCAAGATAAACGGCTTCAAAGGCCGCTGTCCTACCTTTAGACGATCCCGCAATGACACTCTATTATCAACACAATATATCATTTTCGCCCACTTATCAAACGGGTGTTTCAAGAAAAAATGAAAAGCGCAGAGACGAGAAATCCCTGCGCTTGAGCCTTCTTCCCTCTATCATGATGAGTACAGTGCCTTGTGGGCCTCTACTGCCATCTCACAGCAGAGCCGATACGCCATGGAAAAGTCCTGACCTACTGCCCTGCAGTTTAAAACTCTCCACAGCGCTTGTTGGTGCGAGAGGAGAATCGGTCTCGCCCAGTCGGGAGTATTTTCCGGAAACGGCGTGCCCGAAATGCACTCCGCTACACCTCTCAGCCGAAGGACAGTCTCAGGAGTAATGACCCTAAGAAAGAAATTTTTGTCGGATAAGTGGAAGGAATAGAGAACACCGAGCGCAATCCTTACGAAGATAAGTGATGCATTTCTCCCGAGATTCTCTTGTTCAAGGACCTCTGTCGCCGCGCGGAGAAAGGTGTGCCCCTCTCCCATCCATGGCTCTCTCGGCTCTGGCACAGAAATAGATTGACCAGACAAAGAAAAAACATTACTCTCGCCCAGTACAGGGCGCACCTTTAAAGCAATCATAACAGCCTCCCCTGCATGGGTTTTTAATAAGAATACTAAAAACACAGTACAGTAAAAAAACTATTTTGGCAAGATTCACACAGTATATAATCTTGTTTGTTGCAAAAAAAAACACGGGAGCTCTCGGGCCCCCGTGATGTATTAACAGTCTAACTCTACAGAGCAGACCCTACATATGCACTGCTATTACTTCCCGAGGATCCGGGCATCGTGTAGAGACGACCCTGTTGCGCAGACTCTCGGAAACTTCGCCGAAGAGATCATTGAGGAAGTTTACCACCTGCGCCATGTCGTCTTCCGTGCCCTGGCAAAGATAAACCCTCTCGAGGTTTTGCATCTGCCCCTGAAAAAGAATTCGCAGTTCTTCGGCGGTAGGTTCATCGTCTTTTTCAAGAAGGCCCACCGACTTAAAGACCCGGCATAATGCTACCAATTCTTCGCGGGTCACGCTCTGCTTGAAGTCATACTCCGAGCTTACCCGGATATATGAAAGTGCCGAGCGGACTTCTTGGATAGCTCCCATATTCCACGGCTTTCCTGCCTGCATATTATCGATGGCATTTGCCGCCAAGCAAAACGTGAACGGCGAATGTGCGAGGAAAGTTTTCGTGGGGCTGGGTACAAGCCAGTCTGAAAGGTCGTCGGTGTTCATGTCTCTATCTCCTGTGTGATGGGTCTCGATTGTTGCGCACTTCTTCGCGACACCTGCGCCGCATTGGAAAGCTCCACGCAAAAAGAAAGTGCTCTGTTTTGTCCTTCCTCCTCTGCATGCCCACAAAAGACAGTCTCAAGATTTGTGATTTCATCGTGAAGTGCCATTCGCAAATCTCCGACCGTGAATCCCACTGGGAGGCGCACTTCGAGCACGGCAAAAACATTTCCGAGCTCTTTAATCTCTTCCGCAGAGAGCTCCACTATGGGCCTCACGAGTGGCTTTAAGATACTCAAGACTTCTCCGATGGGACCCACATTATATCTGAGCCCCTTAAGCATACTGCGAATCACCGTCGCTGCAGTGAGAAATTGAGTCGGATAATTGAGCCACGAGTCGTCTTCACTACGGGGTATTGTGTCGAGGAGTGCATCGAGGTCAGGCATATTCATTTCGGTCTCCTATTTCAAGGGTTTGAAAGGGTCAACTCTCGGGCGATTTTACGAAAAAATTGACAAAAAGGCAAGTATCTATTTCCCTTCTCTCTCAGAGAGTGCCATCACGGCGAGCTCGATAGGAAGCTCGGGGATGAACGACCGCGAGACGGCGCGCTCGGTGGGAAGAAGCTCGCGGAGAGCCACGAGGAGTGCATCGGAATCTTTCGAGAGTCCCTGCAGGAATTTCATTTCTTCTGCGGAAAGATCGCGAGAAAAAGTGGCGGCGGTGTCGGGAGAAAATTTGAGGAGGAGCGCGGTGCGAAGGCGCGTAAGGACGAGCTTTAAGAACACACTCATCTCCACGCCCGATTCACTCGCGAGAGAAAGTGCGGCGAGGGCGGCGGCAGTGTCACGGCTCGCAAGCCCGGCGATAAATTGATCCACGATCCCTTTGCCCGGAGTGCCCGCGATGCGCTCCACTTCTTCTGCGGTGATTTTTTTACTATCGCTTCCCGTGAGGATTTTTTCGAGCATACCAAATGCGTCGCGGAATGAGCCGTCGCCCAAAAGCGCCACGAGCTCAGCACTTTCTTTATCAATCTCTCTCCCCTCTTTTTTTGTCACCGTGGCGAGAAGCTTGGCGAGGGTGTCGCGCCCGGGTTTTTTAAATATGAAATGCTGACAGCGCGAGATCACCGTGTCGGGGAGTTTGTGCGGCTCGGTCGTGGCGAGGATGAAGACCGCGTGTGCGGGTGGCTCCTCCAGAGTTTTCAGGAGCGCGTTGAATGCTTATTTGTGAGCATGTGCACTTCGTCGATGATGTACACTTTGTATTTTGATTCAAACGGGAGTGTCTTCACTGCCTCTCGCAATTCGCGTACATCATCGATGCCTCTGTTTGATGCCGCGTCGATTTCGTACAGGTCGGTATCCGAGCAGCCGATCTCTCGCGCAAAAATGCGGGCGATAGAAGTCTTGCCCGTGCCGCGAGTACCAGAAAAAAGATACGCGTGCCCCACGCGCCCGGAGGTGATGGCACCCTGGAGCGTTTTTACAATTTCCTCCTGCCCCTCCACTTCGGAAAATTTCCCGGGGCGATATTTGCGATAGAGTGCAATGTGGTGGTCTGACATACAGAGAATTATACAGGGAGAGAAAAAATTAGCCAAAGGCGAGTCTCTGTGGTAATGTATGCCAAGTTTCATCATCTTTGACACGAGGTGTCGACATGAGTATATCAACATCCGTACACTCACCAACTCCGACTCCGTTTTCTGAAAAGAAAATTCTCACAAGATACAGGGAAGTGTCCCACACTTTCACCTACGGAGTATTAGCGACCGTACCACTATTACTCATCTATCACCTTGGCTTACCGTATGCAAATGAAGGCAAGAGACACTGGATCGTGATCGGTGCAAGTGAATTACTTGAGTGGATCGGCACACTCTTTGGCCTACTTCCCCACTATATGGGAAGAGTTTCTCTGGTCGGAGTAGTCGCTTTCGCAATATACCGAGAAAGAGCGCGATTCGGGAATATCTTTTCTCGCCCACACTTTCTTCTTCTGACCTTGAACGAAGCGTTGGCTTTTGGGCTTGGTATGGGACTCATAGCTTCTGGACTGACAGACTTGGTTCTCTCCTTGATACACTTCCCCTTACCAGAAACAAAGGCGGCTGGATCGGGAAGCGTCCTAGAACCCCTGTTTATGTCTTTCGTTAAATCTGCGGGTGCCGGGTTCTACGAGGAAATCTTCTTTCGAATTGTTCTCTTGGGTGGAGCCCTCTGGGCATTACGACTTTTGCGAGTCAACGGCTCTCTCTCAAGAGTAATATGCCTCACAGTGACTGCGTTTCTGTTTTCAGGAATGCACTACGTGAAAACGTACCAGGATATTCCACATGTTACCGAGTTTCTTTATGAAAGTTATCTTGGGAAAGAAAACCCTCTGTTTTTTATTTCGTTCGTTTACAGAAGCTACATGGGGGCGTTCTTGGGCGCCATTTTTCTCTGGCGAGGATTCGCTGTTGCTGCATGGTCACATGCTATCTTCGACGGAGCACTGTACCTGACACTAAACT
>CALMXW010000115.1 GCA_937871115.1 uncultured bacterium | reverse complement strand
CCTCGGACGCAAAAAAAGTAATCATACGGTGCTCGCACCGTATTTTGTTTTCATTAGGAAGGGTGTTGCGGGTTTATAACAAAACCACCCAAGAAAGTCGGGTGGTTTTGTGCTATTTAGACATGAAAGAGATCGGTAATCTTTTGGCTGAAAGGCTCTTGGATTTCATTTTCCGACATGTGTGCCAAGAGGAAGCGACGGAGCTCAGCAGGAGAGATATCATCTGAGAGGGGGATGGTGATGAGTGGCGCGAAGGGCTTGTTTGATTCAAGAAAAAGTTTGCGGGTCCCGGGCCCGGTGTCGTGCTCATTTTTCACCGTATGGTGGCCGGAGACAGATTCGTTTGGGTCGTGTATCCAAAATGCTTCGAGAGATTGGTATGGGTAGAGTTTGTTTTTCACCCGTATGCCGCGCTCGGTCGCTGCGTAGTCTATCATGTCGGGGTGCCGGGAAGAGTAGAGGGCGAGAGTGAACGAAGCGATGATGATGAGAAAGGCGAAGAGAGTATTTTCTGTGTACATTGCAAACACCGCGACACCGAGGGTCAGTATGCCGAGCCACCAATACCAGTCGGGCGTTTTGTCGTGATGGGTATACTCTGCTGCTTGCCAATGAATAGCCCAAGAGTCTTCGTACCCAGACGCGACGGGGGTACTCTCTGCCTCGGTATAATTTTCTTCTTGGGTGTCGTGAGAGGTATTTGTTTCCATGTGCATCTATTATACTCCGAGTAGTCTTTACTGCACATCTTTTTCTGTTGAAAACCAAGAAATAAAAAACACCCCCGCACGTGAATGCGGGGGCTTGGTTATCCGACAAGAACATTACTCGATAGCAGGTAGCCACTCGGAGTCGAGATTGGTACAAGCTTTTCGGTCTTCGTAAAGTATCCTCCCCACTGTGGTGATATCTACCGCATTGAGCGGTGTGCCCGTAGCAAGCTTCGCCCATACCGAAGGAGTGGCAACGCGGACAGCGTGTCCACCCACTTTTATTTCCGTGAGCATATCACCGTCGCTCTGGGGTACGAATACATCGCAAATGTTATCCGTACCAATTCTGACAGGAATACTTTTCTTTATAAGCTCAACGATACGCGCAATTGAATTGTGGGCTGGAGAAGAAACAGATCGAATCTGCCTCATCGATATTGCCGCTGTCGGGCAGACGATGACACCGATGTTATGTTTCAAAAGTCCATCCATAAGACGAGCAAAACGATCTTCCGAGTAGGCAGAGGGAGAGATCATGTGTATGACCCAGATTGCGGGCTCGTCCCCGCCAATAACTGGTTGGTCGAGCCACTCGAGTCCCTCAAGGAGCATCTCAGTGCCTCTTTCACCAGGGATATTTGCTTGGTCGAGGTGAAGTTGCACCGGTTTTCCAAGTTCACAAGCGAGCTTGAGGCCCATACGTATGTGGTTTCGGAATCCGACTTTTCCATCTTTGTCTTCTAATGTATCAAAGTCATCTTTTTCCGGGAGAAGCGAAAGATAGTCACAGTCGCGCGCTGCCCCCTCGAAGACTTCCCACCGCCCCGTGCCTTCCTTAAACCCGAAGATGGGGTTTGGTGCAATGCGGATACCAATGCGTCCTGCAAATTCCCTTTTGAGTTCGCGCGCTACTCGTATCGCAAGGAGTCCTTCCTCAGGAAGTTTGGGAGCGGCGTCGATACAAGTATCGATCCTCGTCACCCCGTACGCAATTTGCGTTTCAATGACACGTCGCATTCTTTCTCGGAGATTTGTTTCCGTGTAGGCACATCCTTCGTGAAGATTTCCCACCAGGTTTTGTTTCACCGAAAGTGGAAGACTGCTCGCCTCAATCGGAGTGGTACCGATGTGGCTGAGGTAGTCATCTTCTAGTGTCCATGCTCGGTCAAGGTGCGCGTGGGCATTGTGGAATCCGCCAAAGCCATACACGTGAGTGAGTACTTGCTGGTCGTACCAAGAAAGGTATTTCCAGCGTCTCGCAGGATAAAATTGTGAAAGATCTTTGTTTGTTAAACTTGTCATGATAGCCCCCATCAGGTTTACAAGTTTCTAGGCCACTCTAACGCTACCTGAAAAGTGCCATTTCTTCAAGCCCGTGTGGGAAGGCGCTTCTTGTTTTGCCAAGCTTCTTGTATTACACTGGCAGATAACATTCGAGGGCCTATAGTAAAATGGTATTACACATCCATGGCATGGATGGAGCCGGGGTTCGATTCCCCGTAGGTCCACCAAATCTTCCAAAGAAGTTTACGACAACAAAAGAGAAACCCCCGTCGCTCATGCGGCAGGGGTCGTGTCGTTGTTTGTTCTTGTGTGGCTGGCACGTGTCTTACGCCGGCGCTTCGTCAAGGTTGAACTGCGCCAAGATTTCCAGTTCATTTTGACGAAGAATGAATCCTTCTTTCTGTGCTCGGGTGAGCGCTTGGCACAGTACCGGCACGGCTTCTTTGTCGAAGAGCCATTCGTCGAGGAAATCAAATTCGCTCTGAAGATGCCTAAGAGCTTTTCCCGCTTTCCTTTTCCATTTGCAGTAGGCGTCCTCTGTGGGATGGTCTTCTAATTTCGTATACTTTAGCTGGGCTTCAATGTTGTTGATCTGCCCGATGACCTCGTCTATCCGCGCGAGAGCCTGAGCCAGTGTGTCTGGAGGAAAATCACGTGAATAGTGCTTTGGCTTTTCTTCTGTGGTTTCTTTCCGATTCATCGGAAATTCCCTCTTTGTAGTGGTACAATTTCTCGTTGATTTATAACACGAAATTTTGGTTTCTCCAAAGTCAGAGATCTATTTGTTCTGGGGTGATTTGTAAAACAAAATGTGCTAGAGTAAAAGTATGCAAAATTCTTTTGAACGAAGCTTCTCGCCAGTAGGTACAGAAGAGAGAGTGGAAAATATTTCCCCAGAGGCACGAGAAAGCGAGGTGGAGATCCTAGAATACTTACCGAAAGACGGGAAACAAATTCTCCGCCTGTCTACCGAAGCCGCGAGACAGTATATCAGAGAACATCCCGAAACCCCGCCTTCCCATATCACTGTTCGACCTGCTTCCTAACTCCATGCCCACCATCACCGACTTGAAGAAAATTATTTTCGACTCCGACCTTTCTTTCGAAGAGAAAGAAGAGCTCTCTTGGATGTTTTCCGGTGGTACAGAAGAAGAGATTGCCGCGGGGGTGCGCCTCTTTACTGAAGACCCCATCTGGATACGCCGCGTGTCAGACAATTATCGCAAAAAGAAAATGGCATTCCTCACTGACGACCTCGACCTCTGGAAACAAATCCTCGAAGAAGAAAAAGGGTACGCCGACGAGAAGAAGTCTGCTGAATAGTCGAATA
>CALMXW010000114.1 GCA_937871115.1 uncultured bacterium | reverse complement strand
CGTCGAAGATGCACACAACATCGTGAAGGTGACACATCTCGACCACATTTTGTAAGTAGAAAGATCTCGGAGGAATAATGCCACCCTCTCCTTGAATGGGCTCGAGGATGAGCGCAGCAACTTCTTCCGGGTAATTTTCCAAAACATTTCGGAGTGCCAAGAGGTCGTTGTAGGGGATTTTGATAATCCGGCTGTAGTCGCCCTCGTCACTAAAGCGTTGTAGCTTTTTATCTCGGTACAGCCGTCTCGCTGTCTCGTCGCGTCCGTGGAAGCATCCGTACATTGCGAGTATTATTGGCTTGCGTTCTGACTCGGGGTGATTCTTTTCCCAGTAGAGGCAGGCCACGTGGATAGCCGTCGCGGGGCCCTCGGTACCGGCGACTTTTGGGAATACTCTGTCCATCCCGGTCAGCTGTGTGAGTGCGCTGAGAAACGCTGCAGCATACGGGTTGTTTATCCCTGCGGGGACGACAAACTGGCGCCCGTGGTTAAGGAAAGTTTCATAGAGTGTGATTATTTCGGAGTTTCCGTGTCCAAAGTTTGCCACGGAGTACGTGGACTGTGCGTCGACGGCAAGAATCTCTCGAACATTTCCGTCGGGTGCCTCGAGTTGTGTCCGGAGCGTGTATCCGTTTGGTCCCGGGCCGATGCAAGTTACCCCTTTCATGGGGCTGTAGTTCCATGTCGCGCGATGCTCGATAATTCTCCCAATTTTATTTGGGGACAGAGACATAAAATTGTCCCCACCCACAGAAAGTATTCCTGCTGCGAGATCAATTTCTATTTTGGGATTCATGATGCCACCTCTGTGTGGTCGCTGACAATGTCGAATCTACGGTCAGCCTAGCATAAAGCGATTCCCCTTACTACTTTCTTCCCTTCATCCACGCTTGGATTACCGGAGCAAGGGAAACAAGGATAATAACGCCGACGATGGGGAGGATGTAACGGTCTACGTGCGGCACTTTGTTGCCGAGGATAAATCCGCCGACCGTGAGACCGACAGACCAAATAAATCCGCCGATAATGTTGTAAGCAAGAAAAGTGCGGTATCGCATAGAGCCCACGCCGGCCATGATGGGTGCGAAGGTGCGGACGATGGGTACGAAGCGCGCAATCACGATGGTTTTGACGCCGTACTTCTGGTAAAAATCCTGCGTTTTCTCTACGTGGGAATGTTTAAAGAAGCGCGAATCTTCGCGGTCGAAGAATTTTTCTCCAACTTTTTTTCCAAAGAGATAGCCCACACTGTCGCCCAAGACGGCGGCGATAAAACAGAGTGGTGCGAGAATCCAGATATTCATAGTGCCTGTGCCGGCGAGTATTCCTGCGGTAAAGAGGAGGCTGTCTCCGGGAAGGAAGAACCCAAAGAAAAGTCCGGACTCCGCAAAGATGATGGCAAAGATGCCGAGATACCCGGCGGTGGTGACGATGGCCATGAGGTCAAACATGCTCGCTATTATACACGATTTCGACTATTTTCAAAGAAAAGAATGGGGTATAGTAGAAACATGGAACTCCTCATCCTTACACAAAAAATTGATTCACAAGATTCTATCCTCGGATTTTTTCACGCATGGGTTGCGGAGTTTTCGAAACATTGTGAGCGGGTGACGGTGGTGTGTCTGCAAAAAGGGGAGTATGCTTTGCCTGAAAATGTACGGGTGTTTTCTCTCGGGAAAGAAGAAAAGAAATCCCGCTTCGTGCGCGTCTTTCGTTTCTATAAATATATTTGGCGCGAGAGGAAAAATTATGATGCGGTGTTTGTGCACATGAACCCGGAGTATGTTGTCCTCGGTGGACTCCCGTGGCGAATTTTCGGAAAGAAAATTTCCCTGTGGTATACACACAAGAGTGTGGACACGAAACTGCGCATCGCAGAGAAATTTTCTCACGTTGTCTTCACCGCTTCGAAAGAAAGTTTTCGTTTGCCCAGCCGCAAACTTCGCGTCATGGGGCATGGAATAGATACGGGGAAGTTTTTGCGCAGCGCGGGCTCCGACGACGCTCGCCATGAAAACTCTCCAACCTTGCCCCTCCAAATTGTGACCGTCGGGCGGATTTCTCCGGTGAAAGATTACGAGACACTTCTCGCTGCCGCAAAGATCCTTGCCGAAAAAGATGTTTCATTCCGTGTTCAAGTTTTCGGAATACCAGAGACTCCGGAACAGGAAAAATATCTGCGATCTCTGAAAGAAATAGTCGAACGAGATGGGCTTATTGAAAAAATATATTTTTGTGGAGCAGTGACCCAAGACGCTTTGCCGGGCATCTTACGGGAAGCAGATATCTTTGTTAACATGAGTCATACCGGTGGGCTCGACAAAGCGGTACTGGAAGCGATGGCGTGCGAGATACCAGTACTCACCTGCAATGAAACTTTTGTGCCAATACTCGGGAAGTCCCAACTCATGTACACGAAAGGTAACGCCATAGAGCTCGCAGACAAAATTATTGCGCTCGCAGGGATGGGCGGGGAAGAGCGAGCGAGCCTTGGGAGAGATTTGAGAAATGTTGTGGTAGAGCACCACAGCCTCTCAAAGCTTATCCCGGCGATTCTGAAACATTTATGGAACAACAAGTAGATAAATCACACTACGACTTTAATCGATACTGCTATCCAGACCGGTGGGCGAGTTACTATTATCAGATCCGAGAATCTCTCGCGCTTCATCCGAAAAATATTCTCGAAGTCGGAGTGGGCGATGGTGTATTTCGCGATTATGTGCGGGCGCATTCTGATGTTGAATATAAAAATATCGATATTGCCGCAGACTTACACCCAGATATTTTAGGAAGCGTGGAGCATATTCCGCTCGGAGATAATTCCTACGATCTTGTCTGCGCGTTTGAAATACTCGAGCATTTGCCGTTTGAAAAATTTGAGATAGCGGTGGGTGAAATGGCACGAGTGGCACAGAAGAATGTCCTCATTAGTCTTCCGCACTTTGGCCCACCGGTGAAATTTAATGTAAAGATTCCATTTTTGCCAGAAATAAAATTTGCTTTCAAAATTCCATTCCCAAAAAAACATATTTTCAACGGCGAGCATTATTGGGAGATTGGCAAGCGTGGCTTCCCAACGAAGAGGATAGAAGAGGTGCTTGCGAAATTCGGGAAGGTAAAAAAAGATTTTGTGCCATATGAAAATCAGTATCATCATTTTTTTGTGGTAGAGTTAAATTAATTCGGGTCTGATGCTCGGATACCGAGTCGGTGTCGGAGCCCGCTTGCGGGTAAAGCCGCGAGGGAGGCGAGTACTAGAGACGAATTAATTTGTTTGTATGCATTTCATCACCATCGCCAACACTCGCATTCCGACGGAAAAAGCCCACGGATATCAGATATCCAAGGTGTGTGAAGAGCTCGCCATGCTCGGGGTAAAGACCGAGCTGTGGCTTCCATCCCGCCGAGCGACCACAGAAGAAAGCGTGTTTGAATTTTACGGACTGGAGAAAAACTTTTCTGTGAGGAAGCTCGGTTTTGGCGATGCCTTTCGTTTCGAAAAATATCTCGGGCGTGCGACGTTCTTTTTGCAGAGCCTCATATTTTTTGCAGCACTCGTATTTACTCGCGTACCAAAAGATTCTGTCATCTATACGCGCAATCCCGAAATCGCGTGGCTCTTTAGCCTGCGTGGGCGGAAAGTTTTTTACAACGCGCATAGTTTCCCCAGCTCGAAGCACGGGCTTCTGCGGTTTTTCCTCTGGCGCGTGAAGGGCATCGTATGCAATTCGCACGGCACAGAAGAGGCATTTCGAGAAGCGGGATATAAAAACACCATCACGCTTTCAAACGGTGTTGCTCTTGAGCAGTTTATAGACCTCCCTCCCAAAAACGAATTGCGAAAAAAGTTTGAACTTCCAGAGCAGAAAAAAATAGTACTGTATGTCGGACATTTTTATACCTGGAAGGGTGTGGATGTGATTTTCGAAGCGGCAGAAAAAACGAAAGATAATGATATGATTCTTTACGTGCTGGTGGGTGGCACTCCGAAAGATTTTGCAAAATATGATGCCTTGCGCCAAGAGCGTGGTCTCGCGAATGTTTTGCTCTTTTCCTATAAAAAGAAGACAGAGATTCCGGCATTTCTTTCGTGTGCCGACGTGCTCCTTCTTCCGAATGTCCCCGTGACGGAAGAATCCGAGAAATATACTTCGCCAATAAAGATGTTTGAATACATGGCGTCGGGTACGCCCATTGTCGCTTCCCGCCTCCCGTCGCTCGAAGAAGTCTTGAACGACAATAATGCTGTACTCGTGAAAGCGGGGGACTCGGAGGCACTCCTCGCGGGGGTGCGAAGAATTCTCGATGACGAAATATTTGCACATATGCTCGGGGCGCAGGCGAAGCGAGATGTGTCGGGCCGCACCTGGAGGGCACACGCAGAAGCTCTTCTGGGCTTCGTTGGTGAAAAAGAATAATGACGTATTGACAAAATCTTACAGGTGCTGTTAACTTTACTACGGAAGGGGTGTTTCATCCCCTCCGTACGTTGTCTTCTTTGAAATCACAGAAGGAAAAGAAAGAATGAATAATACAGCAAGAAAGTTGGACACGGTCTCCGCCTTGGGTGAGCCGACCAGAATTCATCTCCCCCCACCACAGGAAATCCTGGACCCGGAAAAGTTTCGCTCGGGACAGTCTTTCCGCGTAGACCGACGATTCGTGGCGAAGGTCCTTGCGAATGCCGGAAAAGTCTCGGGGTTGCTCGTACCGGAGCTTTTCTTGGCTCCTGTGCTGAAAGACTGTGGCCCAGGTTGTGCGCAAGGAGAATTGCCGCCAAACCACCTCACAAAGTGGTGGCATATCTACTGGGCGGCACTCCTGCAGAAAAGCGGGGAAAAAGGAGAGCTTCCTCTGGATGGGGTCATTAATACCTATGTTGAGGGTCTTGATGGAAATTCCCGCCCGGCCTATCTCTGCTGGGATCAGCCCCACGGAAGCCCGATGGGGCAGTGGGAGGTCTGCTTGAACGACTCCAAAGAACACCTCGAAGAAGGTGACTACGTTCTCTACGCAGCAGGCAGCGAAGGCTAAGCGTCCTTCTCAGCCATAAGCCCTCCGGTGTGTCGCACTCTCGCGATGCCCGGAGGGTTTTTTCTTTGTCTCTTTTTGAATTGATAACTCAAGTCCTTTCTGTTACGATACCCTTATGAAGCCAAGCACAAAAGAAGGACAAATCCCCCCCAAAGACATTGGCCTCGCTACCTCGCTTGTTTTATTTCTTCTCGCTTTCTTTGGTGAATTTAGTGAGGACGGGGGTGCGAAAAAATGGCTCGCTCTCGGCATCATCGCCCTCATCGCCACCATGGCAGTGCCTTCTGTCTGGAAGCCCCTCCTTCCGATCTGGAAGCTCTTGCTCCGAGTGCTCGAGACGGTGGTCTCCAAGATCCTGCTCTCGGTAGTATTTTTCGGAGTCATCTTCCCGGTCGCATTTATCCGCCGGGTCTTCGGAAAAGATGCGCTTCAGGCAGGGCAGTGGAAGAAGGGAAAGGGCTCGGTGTTTACCGAGCGCGGGCAACTCTTCGCACCGAGCGATCTCGCGAATCCATATTAAGTAATAGTTTAAAAATAATTTTAAAACATCATGGAATTCTTGCACGATATTTGGGGATTTTTGAAGACTCGAAAAAAGTTTTGGCTCTTGCCGGCGATAGTCGTACTCCTTGTGTTCGGAGGGCTCATTGTCTTCTCGAGCGGCTCGGCTATTGCACCATTCATCTATACTGTTTTCTAGATCATGTCAGAGAAGAAAAAAATCATTCTTGGAATCTCGGCATATTACCACGACAGTGCGGCGGTGATTTTGATTGATGGGAAAATCGTCGCGGCGGCGCAGGAAGAGCGATTTACCAGAAAAAAACACGACCCGGCCTTTCCGAAAAATGCCGTGCGGTATGTGCTCGAAGAAGCAGGGGTCACTATGGAAGATCTTACCGCTGTCTCTTTTTACGACAAGCCGTTTATAAAATTCGAACGGCTTCTCGAGACGTACCACGCTTTTGCTCCGAGCGGTATAACCAGTTTTCTCGCTGCGATGCCGGTATGGATCAAAGAAAAACTTTTCTTGCGGAAAATTCTTCGCGACGAGTTTGAGAAAGTGACCGATATCGCCCTTCCGAAAAAAACTCCAATTCTTTTTCCTGAGCACCACCTCTCACATGCGGCGAGTGCATTTTATCCGTCGCCCTTTGAAGATGCCGCGATACTCACGGTAGATGGAGTGGGGGAGTGGACGACGACGGGAATTTTTCACGGAAAAGGAAAAGATATCACGGCACTCAAAGAGCTTCACTTCCCACACTCGCTCGGGCTGCTCTACTCTGCTTTCACATATTACTGTGGTTTTAAGGTAAATAGCGGCGAGTACAAGCTCATGGGCCTCGCTCCATATGGGCACCCAAAAAGCGAACGAGTAGAGAAATACAAAAAACTTATCTACCAAGATCTCATCGATGTGCGGGAAGATGGCTCCCTTCTTCTTAATATGGAGTATTTCAATTTTGCGACAGAGCTAGAGATGTGTGATGACGAAAAATGGAACAAACTTTTTTCTCTCCCGCGCCGCAAACCAGAAGATGAGCTCACGGAAGAATACATGGACATGGCACTTGCGATCCAAGAGGTGACGGAAGAAATTGTGATCCTTCTCGCAAGAACAGCAAAGAAACTCACTGGTTCAAAAAATATCTGTTTGGCTGGTGGAGTGGCGCTCAATTGTGTCGCAAACGGGAAGCTTCATAAGACTGGTATCTTTGAAAACATTTGGATCCAGCCGGCAGCGGGCGACGCGGGCGGAGCGCTCGGTGCGGCATACGCGGCGTATCATATTTTTCTCAAACAAGATCGCCGTGTTTCCGGTGATGGGCGAGATGCTATGCAGGGTTCGTACCTCGGACCAGAATTTTCTTCGCCAGAGATTTTACGCACCGCGAGAAAATATGAAGCGGTCTCTCACTACGTTGCCGATTTCGACACTCTTGCAAAGCGCGCGGCCGATCTTCTCTCTGAAGGGAAGGTGGTGGGCTGGTTTCAGGGGCGGATGGAGTGGGGCCCGCGCGCTCTCGGGGCGAGGAGTATTTTGGGCGACCCGCGCAATGCCGATATGCAAAAGCGCCTCAACCTCAAGATAAAATTTCGCGAAGGGTTTCGCCCGTTTGCACCGAGTGTACTCGCAGAAGAATCGGAAAAATATTTCGACTCAGACATCGCTTCGCCGTACATGCTTTTCGTTTTCCCGGTAAAAGAAAATCGTCGAAAAATTATTCCTGCTACCGCGAAAGGACTCTATGAGCGGCTCTATGTCTCGCGCTCTGACTTGCCGTGTATTACTCATATCGACTATTCCGCTCGAGTGCAGACGGTCCACAAAGAGACCAACGAGCGGTACTGGAAACTCATTGACGCGTTCAGAGAAAAAACGGGATATGGTCTCGTGGTGAATACGAGCTTCAATGTGCGCGGAGAGCCCATTGTCTGCACACCCGAAGATGCCTATCGTTGTTTCATGGCCACAGATATGGATGCACTGGTGATGGGCGACTATATTTTCTTGAAAGAAGAACAGCCAGGCGAGCAAAAAGATTTCCAAAATACCTATGAAGCGGATTAGCATCAACGTGCTTCTTCTCGGAGCGAGTATTATTCTCTCAGTGCTTGTACTTGAGGGAATTCTTCGTTTCACTGCATATAAGGATGTGTTGGCAACAGTGAAGATGCCGCAACATTATTTCCAGTCGGATCGCGAAATGGGATTTGATATTGCGCGCAATTTTTCTACCTCCTCTCTCGCTTTTGCTGAGGGGGCGTTTCCGATTTGGAGCAACGACCTTGGATGTTTCGATACGCCGTATAAAAACGAAACACCGTATATTTATCTCGCTGGTGACAGTTTCACTTGGGGATTCGCGCCATTTGAAGATAAATGGGGGACACTTTTGGAAAAGGGTCTCGGGGTGCGCACGCTCAAATGCGGAGTGGGTGGCATGGGGCCGAAACAAGAATACATAAAAGCGGAGCGATTGTTTATGAAAGTCCCCGCACCCAAGCTTATCGTGCTCGGATATTTTCGCGGAAATGATCTCGAAGACGATGCGACTTTTCCCGGCAAGCTCGTGTACGATGGCTGGCTCATCAAGAAGCTCGAAGATCGTACGTTGAGTTACGACGAAATGCAGGCACGCCTTCCAGCACGGTACGAGCTCGGGAGAAAATATTGTATGGGCACCATGCCGGCAAATCCGACTCTGCAGGAAATAAAATGTTTTCTCACAAAAAATTCTATTGTCTACAACCTCACAAAGAATAGTCTCAAGCAATTTATTTCTACCGACAGTCTTCGAAATGTCGGCGTCGTAAATGAGGCGGCCCCAGACAATCTCACGATTACTCCCCAAGATATTGCGAACCACTTTGCCAATATTGCGAAGTTTAAAGACTTGGCGCAAAAAGAACATTCGGATTTGCTCGTGGTGCTCATCCCGCCAAAAGAAGATGTGATGCTCTCTGCGACGAGCTCCGACCCAAATGCCGACCTCAAGAAATTTCTCGACTCAAAACACGTTGCCTACCTCGACCTCCGTCCCGGTTTTCAAAAAGTTGACCCGACTGGAGATGCTCTCTACTGGCAGCGCGACCCGCATTGGAACATTCGTGGCAATCATCTCGCGAGCTATCTGATAGAAAAACGCGTTCTCGAAATGTCGCCATGGGTGAAAGACAAAAACACAAAACTTGTGGAAGTGGAGAAAGAGATGAAGAATGAGTTTGGCGGATAGGACTAGATGTTTTTCTTTATAAAGAAGACCCCGGGCAATTTCCCGGGGTCGCTCCAAACATCACGTGTTCACTCGTACGACGTTGATTTTTCGATGATGGAAACGTCCTCCTTTTCTCCCATACCAAGGCACTTCCGTCGCATAGTGTTTAAGATCACCCAAAAAGCTCTTCTCTCCTGTTACAAAAAGTTGAGAAGGCGAAAAATCAGGCGGATCAGTAGACTCTCCTCGTCTTTCAAAATACCCATGTATATCATGTTGCAAGGTTATTGCAAACTCCGAAGTATATGGATCCATAATCAGAGTGGATTCGTAGGCAATGAGGTCGTCCAGTAGGCAGCCGTCCATAAACAGTACCCTGTCTTCGAGGAACTGCTCTATAAAAAGACGCATCTCCTGATAGAGCTTTTCCTTTTCGCAGATGAGATTGAGGAAGCTTGCCTCTTCGAGCGGCCAGTAAATATCTCCGAATCGCGGAAGGATTATGTCGAGTCTCCCTCCACTAAGTGATTCGTGGACAATTTCTTTGGTCACCTCTATTTCCCTCCCGATCAGTGTTTCCGTCTTTCCCTCAAAGTGGTTCATGATTCCTTCATAAAAATCACTGTATCGGACGCCGAGTTGGTCGTGAAGAAAGATCGAGATATACCGCGTAATCCCCAAACAGTGAAAGCACTGTATGGCCCAGTAGAACAAATACGTTCTCTCCCAGTCTTCTGTACTCATTGTTGCAGTCCCGACCACAACATCAGAATACTCGGGCAAAAGCTCGGGGTCTGGCGTGCTATGAGCGAGAAGGATAGGCATGCGAACCGAGTGTATCTCGTGCTTGGCCACGTAATCCGGATCACTCATTTTGGTATCGGGAAGTTTGGCACAGACGTAAGCAAAGATGTTGACCGCTTCTGCTTCCGCATCAAGGAGAGTGTCTATTCCTTCCTTGGTGCTTTCGTACGTTTCTCCAGGCATTCCCATGATGAGCTCGGTGTAGGTACCAATGCTCGCCTTGCGGTATCTATCCATCAGCTCAATAAACCTGTCTATTCCAATGTTTCTTCGCTCAACAAGCACGAGTGTTTCCTTGTCCATGCTCTGGAAACTGAGAGTTGCACCCTTGCTCATACCAGCATCGTTCAGCATCTTTACTATGGTAAAGATTCTATCCGTACCATTCTTTGCCGTGCACATGCGAAATTTCTCAGGGTGCCCGTGATGCCTCTCTCGAGTTCGAATCATTTCTTCTGTCAGCTGCACGTCTCGATCCCTGATTCCATAATTCGCATCACAGTTGAAGAGGTAAGATATCCTATTCCGACCAAACCACTCAAACTCATCAAGGATCTGCGCTTCTTCAAGGAGAACAACTTTGTTGTATTTTGCGCCACCCCAGGCACAAAAAGTACACTGGTATGGGCACCCCCTGTTGGTTTCTTGGCTTGCGGAGAGTTGCCGGCCCCTGCCTAGCATGAAGTCAAAAACTCCAGATAGATAGGGCGATGGGAGTCTCGATAAGTCGAGTACCCTTTCGTGCGAAAGTAGCTTGTGTGTCCTGTTTCCTTCCATCCGAACACTCAGACTTGGTATTTTTGAGTAGTCGGGATGAAGAGAAGGTGACTCAAGCAGGATGGCAGCAAACGCAAACTCTCCTTCGTTGTGGACAAGAATATCGACGTACGGATGCTCCACAAAAAATCCCTCAGAAGCATCTGGAATTTGTGACCCTCCGAAAATGATGAGACAATCAGGGAAGGCTTCCTTTACGAGTCGAGCCAGCGTCTTGTTGTACTCCCAGTTCCATATGTAGCAGGAAAAACCGACTACACTTGGGTTGTTCATTCTCTTCACCACCTCAAGCGGATTTTCACGGAGGAAGATGAGATCCTCAAAGTGAAAATTTTGCCGTATGTCTTCGACTGTCTGAGCATATGCCTGAAGTCTGCCTATTGAGTAGGGGACAAAAACATTATCTCCATATTGGAAATTTGGTTGGACGAGAATTACTCGTCGTTTCTGATGACTGAGCAAGATTGCCATACTGTTGCCTTCTGTTATTTTGCGTTGTGTAAAGGACGAAATGTCTGTGTGTCATCATACCGTATCGCACCCATGCCTCAAATTGACTCATGGAGAATATGATGTTTCGAAATGTGCTGACAAGGCCACTTTACGAAGGTATAATGCAGGAATGAACAAGCAATATCCCAAAATAACCATTGTCACCCAGTGCTACAATCGGGAGAAGTATATAGCAGAGACCATTGAATCGGTGCTCTCCCAGGGGTATCCCAACCTTGAGTATATTGTGATAGACGACAACTCTTCCGACAGAAGCTGGGAGATCATACAGCAGTACAAAGACAAGCTTGCTTACTGTGAAAAGATGGACTCTACTCCCACCACACCAGCTCGGGCGTACAATTATGGATTCGATAAATCTTCGGGAGAGATTATGAACTGGCTCAATGCAAAAAATGTTTTATTACCAAAGAGTCTTTTTACTATTGCCGAGGTGTTTACAAAATTTCCTCACGTCGAGTGGATTACTTCGATGGGGGCGCTTATTGATGGAGAGGGGAAGCTCATTCGTATTATTCCGGTGCGAAAAGATTTATATGAGCACCTCCGTGGTGAGCCGGCCAACATACAGCAGGAGTCGACCTTTTGGCGAAGGTCGCTTTGGGATCGGACGAAAGCGCGCTGCGATGAGAACGATACGGTGGCAATAGATGTGAAGCTGTGGAGTGAGAAATTTTTCCCCGCCACGCGACTGTATCATCTCAACACGGTTCTCGGTGCTTACAGAAAAGCATCCTCAAGTTCTTTTAGTACAATTCGGAGAAAGCAATTTGTCGACGAGATAGAAGAAGCTCGGAAAAATTTACGCAGGTTGGTGCCAAAGAAGAAGCTCGTTTATACCGAGCTGTACCGTCTCCTTCGGTATGCAAAGCCAATTCTTCGAAATATTCCTGATGGAGTGTATTCACGTACTCCAATACTAAAAGAGTTTAGCCATAAGGCACTTGATTTTCGCACCATGGAAAACGACCTCGGCGTACTTCGTGAGTACGAACGCAATCCATTCAGAACCATTTTCCCCTGGTAGTTTTTACTTCCCCCGCCACTTTTTGAGTTTGCCGAGCATTTTTTTTGCTTTGTGGAGTATGGATGGCGGAATCTTGCCGAGCACTGGGACAAGGAGCTCCCATCGGTTTGCATAGTAGAGATATTTGTGTGGGTGCACAAAGGGGAGAGTGCCACCGTTGCCCGCGGTAATTTCAGCAGCGAGGCCAGGGTAGTGGGGAATGGCGTCTTCGGAAACGTAGATGAAAATATTTTGAGAATAAAAGAATGAAACAGATTTGTTGTCCCAGATTTTTCGGCGAACGCAGTCTACCGGAAGGTATCCTCGCTCGGCGAAAAGGTCCGCCCAATATTGCGGCCACTGCTCGTTCACATGATGCGACCCACCCTGAAAGGGAATGGCTGCGGAGAAGAGGATGACAGGTGCGATGCTCGTAAGTGTCTCGATGAGTTTCGGAGCGTGTTTTGCGTCTACGTGCTCTGCCATTTCGAGGCATACGGCAAGGTCGGCTTTTTTATCGAGAGAAAAAGGCTTCTCTACGTCTTTGGGGGTGAAATCTTCTTTCGGAATGAGAAGCTGGCTTTCTTTTACCCACGGGCCGTCTACGCCAGTGATTTTCTGTACGCCATTTTCTTTAAAAACAGAGAGCCAAGTGCCGATACCGCAGCCAATGTCGACAATAGATTCGACTTTTTTCGGACCAATAAGACTGAGGACAATAGGTACTACCGTGCGAGCAGAAGAAAGGGACCCATCTCTAAGTTCGTCGTAGAAGAATTCGTTGTATGATGACATGGATTTAGTGATTTTTTATAGTACGTATACCAAGTTATACCAATGTATCACAAATTAGGAAAGAGTTCACTTGTTCGACCCAGTCTGCTACAATAGGCGCACATGAAAGATCCAAAGGGGCGAATGAAACAATGGGGGATTAATTTGGCGCTTATGCTGGTGAGTATTTTTGTGGTATTGGCAGTACTCGAGGTCGCGGTGCGTATTTTTACCAAGCCGGTGTATCCGATA
>CALMXW010000113.1 GCA_937871115.1 uncultured bacterium | reverse complement strand
CTCTCCTTTCGCTACCTTCGAAAGTATTTTATATTTCCCTATTTGTGGAAAATGAGGAGATGGCTTCTCTTTTTTAAGAAAAGATACGGATACTCCAAGTATAATTTGAAGTATCGTGGCTTTTCTAATTTGTTTTGGTCCTAGAGTCTTCATACATTTTGGACCACAGAAACCTCGTATACTTTGGGTGCTTCACCCCGATTTGAAACAATCTCGATAAATCTCGCACTACTCTTGTTCCACTCAAAATTCTCTGCCCAACGGATAGCCTTTTTAGACAATGATTCTCTTGTTGTCTTGCGGGTGAGGACTCTTTCGATGACTTGTGCTAAAAGTTCAATATCTCCGTAAGGTACTAATATGCCAGTCTCTTCATTTCGCACAGAATCACGAAGTCCAGGCACATCAGAAGCGATTACAGGAGTCCCGCAAGCGTTGGCTTCGATGGTGGTAATCCCCCACCCCTCCACGAGAGAAGGTGTAACAAAAACCCATGATTCCCGCATTATATCGCGTTTTTCTTCCTCGGTAACTTTACCGCGGAAGGTTACCGCTTCGGAAAGTTCAAATTTTTTCGCGAGGCGTTTTAGTCTTTTTTCTTCCTCTCCATCTCCTGCGATGATGAGCTGAGCTTCGGGCACAACAGAGACAACTTTTGCGAACGCTTCGATAAGGAGGTGCACAGATTTGTGTTCTTTGAGTCGCCCTACATAGGAGACAGTGGGCGTAGTAGATTTCTTTCCCGGTGTGAGGAGCTCGGTGTCGATGCCAGGGTAAACAATTTGTATTTCTTTCTTTGTAATGTTGAGTGCCTCCATTTCGTGCTTTGAAGAATTAGACACAGTAATGAAGTAAGAATTTCTGTACACGAGAGGCATGAGGTGTTTCTCGAGGAAGCACGCAAAGACCGCGAGTGGGTAGATGAGTGCTTTTCGGAAAACTTCTTGGTGAATGTGGTGCACGAGGCAGTACACGGGCTCTTTGGCATAGAGTGGGGTGAAAAACGGTATTCCATTTTCGCTGTCTATAATGACATCAAACTTCCCTCTGAAGTGGGCAAGGTAATACAGTGAGGCGATCACATATACGGCATAAAATCCACCGCGGCGGATGACCCGTACGCCATCGGTCTCACCGTTTGCCGGGAGGTGTCCGTCGTTGCTCGTAAAGAGGGTGACAGAGTGCCCTTCTTTTACCCATCTGGACGAAAGAGACTGCACATATGTTTCTGCGCCACCGGCAAATACGCTTTTGGTATCGCGCCAGTTGAAGACGAGGATGCGCATCCGCCCCGGCTCTGGATTTTTTGCGAGAGGAAGTTTTTTAAAGACGAGAAATGTGTCTCGTATGTTTCGATATCCGTATACGAGAGAAGAATAAAAAGTGTGAGAAAAAACGACGAGTGCAAAGTATGCTACGTTGACCCAAAGGACGACATGGACGAAGGCGTCGATAGAGCTGTGGGTGTAAAAGAGTGTTGCCCACATGAGGACAGACATGGCAAGAGAGATGGCTGGAAAAAAATAATGTTTCCGCGCAAGGCGATAGAGGACGATGGTCGACGAGAAGGTGAAGAGTATCATAGCGAGGGAGTAGGATGGGAGGTATGAGACAATGGCGTTTGCTTGTTCACCGAGGAGGAGTGGGACAAAAAACCACCCGAGTACACTTAGTCCTCCGCCCGCGGATAGGGTGAGGAAGGCTGTGGCAATAAGTATTTTCGAAAATTCTTTTTCCGAATTTCGGGCGGCCTCTCTCCCCTTTGCTCCTGCTTTTCCCTCAGCACGGCTCACGAGTGTGACAATAAACGTATTAAAAAGTGTACCGAAGAAGAATATCATCTTCCCCACGAGAGAAAGCATGCTGTACCGCCCGGCATCGTCGGGAGTGAGATAGTGTTTGGCAAATATAACGTCGATACTCAAGAAAGCCGTTACGGAAACTCCACTCATAAGCGCCGCGGTATAAAATACAGTTGGAAATTTTTTATCCGTACTTGAAGTAGTGGGTATCTTAGAAGACTTACGGTACGCAATGGTGGCACCAATACTCGTGGCTGCCCAGGTGCAGATGATGGCTGCTGGGATGGCTACTGGTACGAGCTCCTCGAATCCTTTTTGTACGAGAAGAAAAACAATAGCGAGTTTGGCGGTGGATTCAACGAGGGTGGTGAGTGCGAGTGTGCCAAAATTCCAGACCCCCTTGAGGTAGCCTTCATTGAAAGAACTCCACGTGCCGAAGAAAATTGCCGGAGCAAATGCCGTGATGACGAGTATGTCCGGTACGTTTAGGAAATATCCAATGATTGGCGCAAAGAGTACCCAGACAAGTGCAGGGAGAAGCCCCGGGAGGAGCACACGGAGGAAAAATTTTCGGTAAAATCTAGAGCCTGTGCCTTTGTGTAGCCCCTCAAGGTAGGAGATGACGTGGGTAGTGGTAGTGGAGAGTGCACTGGTAAAGAGGGCGAGTACGTAAGCAAAGGTATTGAGTATAGTGACCGTACCGAAATCTTCAAGCGAGAGAGTGTGTCCAAGATAAGCATTGAAAAGAAAATTGAGTACATTGGCCACCACAGAAGAAAGCACAAGAAGTCCGGCGCTGGAAGTGAGGAACTCTCGCGTGGAATTTTTCTTTTGCTCTTCTTTCTTTTGTTCCGTAGATTGGGCACCCTTCATTGTGCCACCGAGGTGAAGTCCGTGTACTGTCTTTGCCCAGTAGTGAGGCTTCACCACGACTTCGTACGCCGCTTGCCATGCGGCCGCACTCATAGCGAGCCAATAAAAAGGAACGAGGAAAGCGTATTTGATGATGTCGTTGTATCCACGCTTGGCACAGCCCATCATGTAGTAATAGAGGTAGAGGAAGTTACCAAAGATAAGTGAAAAGACACCGATGTAGAGAATGGGCCCGGGGAAAAGCGACTCGATAAATGTCCCCACGTATGCACGGAAAAGGAAGTAACAAATAGTGAGTACCCACATGATTGGGTTGATAAAAAGGGAAAGTGTCTTCATTCCCACGATGAGCTGGAAGAGAGCAAGATTTCGATGTTTGTTTTCACTATATGAGGAAAGCGGGTTTCGCATATGCACAAAGTATGTTTGCATGTAGCCTTTAATCCATCGGCTTCGCTGGTAGTACCAGTTGGCAAGATCTGAGTTTGCTTCTTCGTGTGTGGTCGAATCTACGATCGCAGTCCGGTATCCCCTTTTGGTAAGCCGCATGCCCAGGTCGCAGTCTTCTGTGACGTTGAAGGCGTCCCACCCGGAAAGTTCTCGGAGGGTATTTGTACGGAAGTGGTTTGATGTTCCTCCGAGTGGGATAGGTGCGGCGATAGATTGGAGCCCGGGGAGGATAAGGTCAAACCAGAGCGAATATTCTGCTGTGAATGCGCGTGTGAGGATATTTTGTTTTGGATTATAGAAATTAAGCTTCGCCTGGATACAAACGACATTTTTCGAAGCTTTTTCAAAAGCGAGTACTGCTTTTTTAAGTTGGTCCGTATCGGGCACGTCTTCCGCGTCGTATATGACCAGGTATTCACCGGTCGCATATGAGAGGCCGTAGTTCATTGCTTTTGGCTTTGTTTTTGGTTTTGAGTGGGGTACTACCACAATCTCAAAATGCGGAGGAAGGTTGCCGCCGCGAATTTTGTCGATAGTTTCTTGGTCGTTCTCTTCCAAAAGAAACATTACTTGAAGTTTTTCTTTTGGATAGTCTATTTTCTGCATTGCCTCCACAAACTGCGGTACCACCTGCCACTCCTTATAGAGCGGACAGAAGATGGTGTATGTCGGCCAAAAGTCGTCCGGTCGCGAGGCCATCTCCTCTGTATCGATGACTATTTCCGGCTTGATCCGAAAGGTGCGGTACACAATAAAACCATCAAACAAAAGTCCGAGGAAGTAGAGAACAGTGAGTGAGGAAAGAAAAACAATGAGTGTGAGATGCCAGTCTGCTATAAAAGCAGAGAGAAGAATTGCGACTACGGAAATGAGAACGACCTTCTGGTTGTGTAGGAGATTGTAGAAAGCGGTTTCTGAGTAATGAAGATCGGTGTGATGTACAAACTCGTTTCCTTTGTGGGTAAATCCCTGCCCTTTTCCATCGACAGGAGAAAGATGCACCATATGTTTATCGTGATCTGGCTGCGAGATGTATTTCCGTATTTTGGAAAAGAAGTTTTTCATTACTCTTGTTGCATGTTTGAGTTTTCTTCTTCGATAGCTTTAATAAGCTTTTTGAGTCCCTTCTGGTCGTTTACGGAAATCCACGAATTGTCTGGGATGAAATGTGAAGCAAGTTTTTTCTCATTTGTGAGTTCTGGGAAAAGCACTGACTCGAAGTCCACTTTTTCTGTAAGTGAGAAAAGTCTCTCAAAGTATTCTGTCACTTCCGGAGAGAATATTGTCATGCCGATGTGTGTAGGCATGTGGATGAATGGGTACATTTCCGCTCCGAGTACAAAATCATCTTCCACTTGAAATCCGCTAAATTCGTAGGGGGTACCTTTCACCATGATGGCAGTGCCGATAGCACCGCGCTCTGCACGAGCAAGGTGAGCGAGGATAGCCTCACGGAGTACTTCTACTGGATTGGTCACAATCTGATCATCTGGGTTGTGGACGATGAGAAAATTTCCCTTTGGTACTGCACCCGCTTCGATAGCATGTCGCATAGCCCCACCACGCCCCACCGGTTTTCCTGGATCATAGCTGTAGACTATATTGACTCCCATCACGCTTCCATCTCCGAGAAGTTTTTCCACAGAGCCTGCATGATTGTACACGAGAAGAGCAAAGTTTTTAAGCCCGAGGTCACGATACATCTTGATAGTACGCTCGATCATGGTTTCTCCATTAGGGAGAAGAAAGGCTGCCTTTTGTATTCCATTTGCCCCAGGCACGCTTTGGAAACGACTCGCTTCTCCGCCGGCGGCGAGCACGACAGTGGCATTTGAGATAAATTGTTCTAAGGTTTTCATATATTTTTGTTATAATCTCTAGCTACTAATTTTTTGCTGGGCAGTATTTGAAATTAAAGTATATTTTCGGGCAGCACGGTTCCATGTTATTTTTATGAGCTCACGTAAGGTTTGAAAATATGATTTAAGGGTCACTTTTGAGCCAGCAGGATTGTCCCATACCACAGGCAGTTCTTTTATCTTGAAACCGTTTACCCAGGCGATAACCAAGATTTCGATGTCAAAGCCAAAGCGTTCAATAGTCTGGAGTGGAAAGATGGCTTTTGCAGCGGAGTCTGAGAAAAGTTTAAATCCGCGTTGTGTATCTTTTATTCCTGGTACCGCGAGTATGCCGATGATAATTTTTGCCCCGTATCCGAGAACTCTTCGGTGCCACCCACTATTTTCGGAAACTTCAGATTTTTTGAGACGAATCGATCCGATAGCGACATCGTACTTACCATCGATCTCTTTGATAAAATCATCCACTTGAGAAATGTCAACAGAGTTGTCAGCGTCCATAAAGAGTCTGTATTTCCCTCGTGCGGCGAGCATACCTCGATTTACCGAGTATCCCTTACCACGGTTCCTTTCGTTTTCAAGTACACAGAGATTAGGCAGGCTTACTCTCTGTGCGCGCACAATATCTGGTGTACCGTCGTCTGAACCATCGTCCACAACAATAATTTCGTGTGAGATATCTTTCGAATTAAAATATTGTGCAATACTCTCAAGCGTACATCCGATACGTGATGCTTCGTTGTAGGCTGGTATGACGACTGAAAGGGTAATATTATCCATGTGATTGTTTCTTGAAAACGACAAATTTATATCCGACGAAGTTCCAGGATACTACAACCGCTGTTCCTGCCAGTGCTCCAATGTTGGCGGCAATTTGTGGAGAAAGCTGACTGAAGTGCATGAATGCCAGAAAGACAACGAAAGAGACACTTACATTCAAAATGAATCCAATAGCGGACACGCCAAAGAAAAGTACAGGTTCTTTGGCGGACGATTTTTCTTCGCTTCGGAAGACCCAGTACTTGTTGAGGAAGTAACTATTGGTGACTGATGCAAGGAAAGAAAGGGACTTGAAAAGGATGTAGAGTTCTCCATTTCCGCCCGTGGTGAAAAAAAAGATAAGTAGATTAAGTACCGAGAGATCAATCACGGTGTTTACAACGCCAACAATGACAAATTTAAGAAATTCAAACATTTTATAAGTGGTGTAGTATTTTTAGCTCCCCAAAACTAAAAGAAACTAATAGCCAAGCTACTAGTTTCTTGTGAACATTAACCTATCACAGAGGTGTTCTATTGTCAATGTTCTTTTTCGTGTGGTCTGGTGACGTCTACTCTCCTTCTTGCGATTTCCCTCCAGTGTCCTCATGCTCCCCTTCTTCCTCTTGCGCTACGGGAGATGAGAGGTGTTTTTCGGCTGGGGTATCTTGTGGTGCCGGCGGTGTGTCTGAAGTGTTACTCTTATTTGTATTTTTCGTAGTGTTCGCATCCCACTCCTCAGGTTGACCAGCGAGAATATTTTCGAGAGTGGATGGGAACGGTGCTGGATCGGGGAGGGTCGATGTTGCAACTATTTCTGGTGTGGTGGTTGGGGTAGATGTTCCATTCAGATTTTTATTCTCGTCTTCTACCACAGTTCCCGTTTCGGTCGATGTTGCAATGCCATCAGAAGAAGTGGTGGCGAATGTGTCTTCTTGTATTGCTGGCTCCGGTGCATCTTTCGACATTGCCAAATCTTGCATCTCGGTAGTCACTCCGTCGATGCCGTCTGTCGAAATATTTGGCATGCCAGGAGTTGGGACAGGGTCTATCCACGTACCCACGCCGTCGGGAATGCGCGCCCAAGAAGCTCCAGCCGTTTTATCGAGACAATCCACGCCGTTCCCATTTGGAGCAATATTCTGACCACAGTAGGAGAACGAATCTACTAAATCCCCATCGGCATTGTAAAGTTCTACCGAATCATTTTTGTTATCGAAAAGTGCTTGATTCATGTACACCACCACAAAGCTATGTCCCGAGATAGTCGTCGTGGCGGGCGAAGTGTTCTCGGTTGTTATATGTACTGTGTCTAAATTATCTTTATTTTGAAAATACCAACCAGAAAGATTTCGTGTAGAGCTTCCGTTGTTATAAATCTCTACCCATTCACCAAGAGGCTGTAGGGCGGCATTGTCACCGAGAGGATTTGGAAGAATCTCGTTTAAGACCACTTGCCTCCGAGCGGTGATAGTGCCGTGTATTTTTTCGTGATCAGAAAAACCAAGAGGGCTGGTGCTTGCTGGAGCGTACGGCTTTTGTGCAGCATCAAAGATCAAATCAAATTCGCATGTATCTCCATAATCATCCGAAGACAAAGAGAGAGGAGCGAGGTTAAGTGCCCAAGCTCCCAAGGTCGTGGTGGCGGGTGAGATAAATTGTTCGAGCGAGCCATCGTAGGTATTTATAAGCCCGAGTGTTGTACTTGCCCCTGCTGTGAGGTGGAGTCCCGCACAGAATGCCCCGGTACTCGATACGACCCAAGCAAAACGTCCGGCATGAGTAAATGGAAGAGAATCGCTCGACGAGCTTATTTCAAACCTGAGCTCTGCGGTCTCGTTAAGGTCAAGTCCAAAGGTAAAAGATTCTGGGGTGGTGATGATGTCGAGCTCTGCGGCATGGAAAATATTGAGAGGCGACTCCGCATTGTCGTGATATCGCGCCACGGTCTCACCGACTGTTAAAAGCCCCAGCCAGTTCATAGCGAGAGAGAGTGTAAGCGCGAGGGCTTTGAACAATGCTTTTTTCATGAAGTCTCTTTTCGTTTTTTTACTTCTTTCCAAATATTTGTTATCTCATCGAAGATAATTGCGAGTGCGGGGAGGATGACAAGCAGGACAAAGCCGACGGTTTTCTTCGCAAAATCGAGAACATAGCCTATGTAAGGAAGGTC
>CALMXW010000112.1 GCA_937871115.1 uncultured bacterium | reverse complement strand
TGCCCTGGTCGTAATCTTTTTGCGTGCGGGAGACTTTTACATCCGGGGAGAGGCCCTGCTCACTGATAGACTTACCATTTGGGGTGAGCCAGCGCGCTACGGTAATCTTGAGCGAGGTATTCTCAGTGAGCGGCACGAGCTCTTGCACGGAGCCCTTGCCAAACGTCTTTTCTCCCACCAGCTGTGCAATGCCATGTTCAGAGAGAGCGCCAGCGAGGATCTCGGAAGCGGAAGCTGATCCACCATCTACCAGTATTACCATCTTGAGATTTGGAAAAGTGTTGTAGCCTCGGCTGCGCTCAACGTCTCCTTCGCCGTGGTCGCCCATGTCTTCCTTTACCACCACCTTGCCTGCGGGGAGGAACCAACTGGCCATGTCTACGGCCGCATCGAGGTATCCGCCTGGGTTGCCACGCATATCGAGGATGAGCTTACTGCTTCCGCTCGCAATGAATTCTTTCATCGCATTGCGGAAAAGGTCAGGAGAATTTTCACTAAAGCTGTAGAGCTCGATGACAAAGATGCCGTCTTTTCGGAGCGTGGTTTTAATTGTAGGAATGTTGATTGTATCACGAATGATAGTGACCTCAAACGGAGCCGGTGTCCCCGTGCGGAAAAGAGTGACGGTCACTTTCGTCCCCTTCGCACCGCGGATCTTTGCCACCGCCTCTTCGGTGTTCATGTCGTTTGTCATCAAATCGTCAATCTTCAAAATCTTGTCACCAGACTTAATGCCCGCTTTTTCTGCTGGAGAGCCCTTGAGGGGTGAGACCACCGTGAGTATCTGATCGCGAATTCCGATTTCCATTCCCGCTCCTCCGAAATTGCCCGAGACGTCTTCTTCAAACATTTGCGATTGCTCTGGCGGGAAAAAGACCGTATACGGATCACCAAAAGAAGCGGCGAGACCTTGGATGGCCCCCCAGACTTTATCTTGGTTGCTTACTTTGTTTGGGAAAATGTATTTGTGGTTGAGAATTGTCCACGCTTTCCAAAAAGTAGAGAAATCAGCATCGTCGGGAGCTGTGCCAGCGTCTTTACCCGAAACACCGGCGATCTTGTCTATTGCCGGGCCATTGGTGTAGCCCACACGGACGCCGAAGATAAAAGTGACTCCTACGATGAGGAGAGATGCGATAGCGACAAAGATTTTTTTGGATCGACTCATTGAAAGCCATTATCGCAAAATTGCCAGCCCGGGTCAAACCAGGGCAAGGCTAGCCAGAAGAAAGAATTTATAGTAATGTGACAAATAGGAAGAATTTGTATGAAAGTGCAAATTCTGTAGTTGAAATAAAAAGTTGTTACACTACTGGAGCACGAAATGAGCGAAGGTCTAAGAGAAGGAAGTACTCTGTCCAAAATTGATTCATCCAGACAGAATGGGGAAATCGGAAGAAAAATCATCACACTAATTCCACGTGCAGACAAGGAAAACGAGGTACTTTTTGTTCTTGACACAAATGTTTTGATGCATGATCCTTCGGCGTTGTTCCGCTTCCAGGAACATGATATTTTCATCCCAATGACCGTACTCGAAGAACTCGACCGAGCAAAAAAGGGGCCGAGCGAAGTTGCACGAAACGCGCGCCAAGCAAGTCGTTTTCTCGACGAGCTCATCGTAAAAGGAAATGGTAGTACCGTTCACGCTGGGATTCCACTTCCATCTGTCGAATGGGCCACAAGCATAGACAACAGGTGTGTTGGGAGGCTGTTTTTCGAGACACAACCCCTCTCAAAAAAACTTCCTAAAAACCTTCCCGGAAACGCCAAGGACAATCTTATCCTTGCTACGGCATTTGCCCTGAGTAAGAGCAGACCAAAAACTCGAGTCATCGTTGTGTCGAAGGACACAAATCTCCGGATCAAGGCAGCGGTACTTGGTCTTCATGCTGAGGACTACCACAATGACCAAGCACTCGATGACGTCGACCTCCTCTATACAGGGACGGAAGAGCTATCTGAAGACTTTTGGGACATCAACGGAAACAAGCTTGAGTCATGGAAAGAGGGTGCGCGAACTTTTTATAAAGTATCTGGACCTGCAGTAAAGGGTTGGTATCCAAACCAATTTCTCTACATGTCTGACGATTCTGGGTTCGAGGGTATCGTCCGAAAAAAGGACGACGACGGCACCGCGGTCATCGAGCTGGTCCGCGACTACCGCTCACCACAACACGCCGTCTGGGGTATCCAAGCACGCAACAGGGAACAGAATTTTGCGTTCAACGCCCTTCTAGATCCGGATATTGATTTTGTGAGTCTACTCGGAAGTCCTGGCACAGGCAAAACACTCCAAACCCTGGCCGCTGGACTAACGATGGTGTTGGATAAGAAGCTCTACAAGGAAATCATCATGACGCGGGAGACCATCCCGCTCGGCGAAGATATCGGCTATCTCCCAGGTACCGAGGAAGAAAAAATGACGCCATGGATGGGGGCCCTGCTCGACAATCTTGAGCTCCTTGGGACTCATGACCACCCCGGTGAATGGGAACGCGGAGCAACAAGCCAGCTCTTGATGAATCGCGTGAAGGTACGCTCCCTCAGCCTTATGCGTGGACGTACCTTTCTCAACCGCTACGTCATCCTCGATGAGGCGCAAAACCTCACCTCCAAGCAAATGAAGGCGCTCATCACTCGTGCCGGTCCAGGGACGAAGATTATCTGCCTTGGCAACATCGGGCAAATTGATACGCCCTACCTTACCGCCACCACGTCTGGTCTTACATGTGTTGTCGACCGCTTTAAACAGTGGCCACATTCTGCTCATGTGACACTCCAGCGCGGCGAGCGATCCCGTCTCTCAGACTACGCGACTGAAGCGTTGTAACCTCTCTTTTCAACGAAGCTCTTCGCACCGCGATTCACACCCGCGGTGCTTTTTTATTTTCTTCACAATACTCTCCGTCTTTGATATAATCGCTTCATGATATCTCGCTACACTCACAAAAATTTGGAGTGGATTGATGTGGACTCCCCCACTCATGAAGAAGTCTTCTCGCTCATGAAAGAATTCAATATTCACCCCCTCATTGCCGACGAGCTTTCGAAACCTTCCCTCCGTCCGCGCATCGACAGCCAAAACGAGATGCTCTATCTCATCCTCCACTTCCCTGCTTTCAAACATTCACACTCGCACGCCGGAGATCATCGCCAGGAGATAGATTTTATCATCGGGAAGAACCGCCTCATCACCGTGCGCTACGACATGATAGACGCCATGCACAAGTTTTCAAAAGATTTCGAAGTGAGCTCCATCCTCGACAAAAACGATATGGGCGACCACGCCGGATATCTTTTCTACTATCTCATTCACAAGCTTTACAAATCTCTCGTCCACGAGCTCGAGCACATCGAGAGCCGACTTCGAATAACAGAAGCAAAAATCTTTCACGGGCAGGAAGACCGCATGGTGGCCGTCCTCTCCGGCATCTCGCGCGACCTCCTCGACTTCAAACGCACCCTCCGCACCCACGAAGACGTCCTCCGCAGCCTCCCGCGCGTGGGTAAAACTTTTTTCGGCGAAGAGTTTGTGCCGTATCTGGAATCCATTGTCGATGAGTATCACAAGGTCGTAAGTATTCTCGACGGGCAGAAAGAGACACTCTACGACCTCCGCTCAACCAACGACTCTCTCCTCTCTGCCAAGCAAGGCGGGGTAATGAAGACCCTCACCGCTATCACCTTTGCCACCTTCCCTCCCGCATTTATTGCCTGGCTCTTCTCTATGCGCACCGAGGCCATGCCCCTCATTCATCGCGCCGACGCCTTTTGGCTCATCGTGATCGGGATGATCGTCTCCACGCTCGTTACCCTCGTGTGGTTTATTTACAAAAAATGGCTGTAAGCATGACCCTTTCTCTCTACAACACCCTTACACGGAAAAAAGAAGAATTCCTTCCTCTTTCCGGCAATACCGTCACGATGTACAACTGCGGGCCGACCGTGTACAACTTTGTACACATTGGAAATCTTCGTGCCTTTCTTTTTGCCGACACCCTCCGGCGAGTGCTTGAGTGGGACGGATATGAAGTGAAGCAGATCATGAATATCACCGATGTCGGACACCTTGTTTCAGACGGAGATGAGGGTGAGGACAAGATGGAGAAGGGTGCCGCCCGCGAAGGAAAATCTGCGCAGGAAATTGCAGAATTTTATACAAAATCTTTCTTTGACGATACTGAAAAACTCAATATCCAAAAAGCATTTACGTACCCAAAAGCCACCGAGCACGTGGCGGAGCAGATCGCACTCATAAAAACTCTCGAAGAAAAAGGTTTTACCTACCAAATCTCCGACGGTATTTATTTCGATACCTCAAAATTTACTGACTACGGAAAGATGGCGCGCCTCGACCTCGCCGGGCTCAAAGCCGGAGCACGTGTGGAAGAGAATACGAAAAAGCGAAACGCTTCAGACTTTGCTTTGTGGAAATTTTCTCCAAAAGATAGCGAGCGGAAACAAGAATGGGAGTCGCCTTGGGGCACTGGCTTCCCGGGCTGGCACCTCGAATGCTCGGCGATGGCGATGAAATACCTCGGCGAGACAATAGACATTCACACCGGCGGCGTGGACCATATCCCCGTGCACCATACCAACGAAATTGCACAGTCAGAGTGCGCGACCGGAAAGCAGTTTGCCCGCTTTTGGCTCCACAGTGAATTTGTAAACATTGGCGGAGAAAAGATGGCGAAGTCTGGCGAAAACTTTATCACGCTCCAGACGGTCATCGACCATGCGATCTTCCCGATCGCCTATCGATACTTTGTACTTTCTGCTCACTATCACACACTTCTCAATTTTTCCTGGGAAGCCCTGAGCGCAGCCGAGACGGCCCTCCGCAAACTCCACGCTTCTTTCGCAGAGTGGGAAGATCTCAGCACACCTCTCCCGACTTCCCCATCAAAAACAGTGACAGATTTCAGAGAGAGATTTTCTGACGTAATAAATGACGATCTCGGCACCCCACAAGCGCTCGCCCTCCTCTGGGAAGTCGCAAAAGACAACATGATTTCTCCTGAAGAAAAAAGATGGTTTTTTCTGGAAGCAGACCGAGTACTCGCACTTGGTTTCTCACAAGAAAAAGCGCATCGCATCCACCTTTTTCCCGAGCCAAAGAGTATCGAATTCGGAGAGCTTCCGACTCAAGTACAAAATCTTCTCCGAGAACGCGAAGACGCTCGCACGCACAAAAACTGGGACCATGCCGACGCTCTCCGCAATGAACTTTTCAATCTCGGATACAAAGTGAGCGACGGAGAAGGAGGGCAAGAAATTCACAAGCTATAAAATTAAAAAACATGTTGCACACCACCATAAAAGAAGAGATCAAAAAAGCCATGCTTGCAAAAGACACCCTCCGCCTCGAGACCATGCGCGGACTCTCTGCCATGATGACCAACGAGGTCGTAGCGAAAGGAAAGACGCCTCAAGACATGCTCACCGATGAAGAAGCGCTCGCCGTGATCAAGCGCGCCGCAAAACAACGCAAAGATTCTATCGAACAGTTTGAAAAAGGAAACCGCGCGGATTTGGCAGAAAAAGAAAAATCCGAGCTCGTTATTCTCGAATCTTTCCTCCCCACCATGATGCCTCGCGAAGAAATACGAAAAAGAGCAGAAGCGAAAAAAGCGGAGCTCGGTGAAGTAGACAAATCAAAGCTAGGGCTTTTTGTCGGCGCTCT
>CALMXW010000111.1 GCA_937871115.1 uncultured bacterium | reverse complement strand
CTCCATACTTTTCTACCATGAAAAGCTTAAGAGTGTTGTCTACCCCAACTTGTGAGATGCCTGTTTTCAGCTGTTCGGCCAAAGCCTCCGTTTCTGCCCTCATCGCACTGGCCGTACGAGTTCCTTCCCCGGTAACGCTCAACGCTTTTATTTTCGCATCGGAGATCGTTATCCCTTTCTGTACCGTAGCGTTGTCGCGCTCCTGCTCCTTTTGCTGGATCATAGAGTTCGTGTTTTGGAGTTCACCACGAGCTTTCATGATAGCATCCCCGCCTGGAAAATTAAACCGGCTGGGAAACATGATCTGCGTCACCTCAAACCCATACTGCTTCATGTATACTTCCGTGTCCCTCGTGAGAGCACTAGCGTATTCAGCCGGATTATTTTGGATGTGATCCGCCGACTGGTTTTCCGTAAGCTCACAAAGACGTGCGTTAGCAAAATGACCCGCTTGTCGCAGGGCTTCATAAATACGCATGTCTTTTATGTCATGTACCCCACTATACGAAGCATCCGGTTTGGAATAGTGAGCGTAAAACGTCCATGGATCAATCACTCTTCCGAAGATGACAAAATCAGACTCCATGGTAGCTCCCTCCTCGGTATCCCAAGTGAGAGCTTCATTTGACTCTGCTACAAAGTGATACGAGTTCACTTCGCTATTCACAGAGAAGAACTCTTCATTCCACCCGACAGCAACGTGCCACCCGTATGGAAGCGTGGGGTTGTTCTCTCTCGTCACCGCCTTTCCACTGATGAGATTGTACTGAAAGACAAGTTCGTTGTTGTCGGTCCAGTTCGTCTCGGTTGCCACACCAAGGAATATCAGAAACAAAAATGCGGTAATACCCGCTGCTATGCCATTCATTTCACGTCTCCTTTCTAAGTTGGCTAGTGAGCTGCCTGATTATCTGCTTCGGGCGATGCTGTGGGCAGGATACTTCCTTGTCCAAAGAAAACATGACTCCCTTCCGGCACAACAGAGATTTTTGTTCCACCAGACTCAAGACCAGATACCATACCCATCATGGTTTCCATTCGGACATAGTTATCCACGCCAACAAGCTGAACGAAACGTTCTCTGCGGAACTTTTGTGCAGCAGTAATTGTCTCGATCTTTTGGGCATTGGCCGTATTCAAGATATTTGCCGCTTCGGTTTCTCCGTCCTGAGCAAGAACTTCAATTTCGTTCTCGAGCGGTTTAAGCCTTTCGTTGGTAAGCTTAAGAATCTTGTTCTCTACAGTCCTTTCTACGATTTTGCTCATCTTGCCCCTTTGGTCTTCCGGGAGCCGGATATTAGAGACAATGGAAACAAGTGGGAATCTCAACCCAAGAGGATTGAAGTGGGCATTCATAAAATCCGTTGCCGCTTTGTTAATAGCCGTCTTTCCCCTAATAATGTCCAGTACCTGCTTTCCAGCGCAATACTCGACAAATGGCTCACGAAGAATCTGACGAAATCTCCCATGAATAAGCTCTTTAAGAACATCTGGCTTTCCGGCGTATTGCCGAAGCTGATAAGCCTGCATGAGTCTGATCAGGCGATCCTTGATGTCGGGAAACGTTGGGTCAATATACATGTGGACCGCAACATCAAACGAAATTCTCCCGCCCACAGAGTCACATACGATTTCTTCATTCTCTGGACTTTCCGGGGTGACTGCTTGATTAAATTCATAATCTTGCAGTCCCAACGGAAACACCAGGACAACAGTGCCCGGAGTCTGAACAGGGGCTCTTTTTGCGGTGATGAGCTCCGCCTGGAAGTTGTTGATGGTTCCGTCGACATTCACAGTGTCGACGGTCCGATTTCCAATTGTTGCCAGCACGAGAGCAAGTTCATTTTGCTCAATAGGTTCGCCACACCCTACAAGAGTCAGGCAAAGACTTGCCATTAACAAAAAAAACTTTAAGCTTTTCATCTTAACTTCTCCACGATTTGAGTGCTTTTGAAAGCACGAACGACAAACCTACAAGATTTACCACGATACCAATGCCTCCCCCCGCAAGTTTTAGGTCGCTCGGGGCAAAAAACATGTGAAGGAAAAACGGCATCGTCAAAAAAAATGACACTAAAATTGCCGTAATAAACCACAAATCCCATTTGCGGAATATCCATCCGTGGAGAATCTTATACTTCTTCTCCTTCTTCACCTCCGCAACCACCGCTTGTTGAAAGCGAATGAGTGCGTGAGAACGTGCTTTTGCGAGAAGCTTGTCTGCCTCTTGCTCGAGCAACTCCTCAGAAAACGCAAGACCGGGGAATTCCCTGTCCCAGTTTTGCCGAAGCTCGTTGATATACACCTCGCGGTGCACATCAATCTGAAAGTCAAGCTTTTCCACAAATCGTGTCAGATTGACCGGTTGCATCAAGCCTTGCCTTTGGAGTGACTCCTGCATCTCCCGCACAAATGGGCGATAATCAAGATCGAGTTCTTCCATTTTTATTTACCTCTTTGTCAACGGACAAATCAGAGTATGTATATACTATTTACCCACTTCTGTCAACCCTATTTTTGACGTATGTTAGAGGTCGTTGCCTGAGTAGGAGAGGTCGAAGCTCTTATTTATGAGCGGGAAGTCGGGCACCATTTCGCCTTTCACGGTATGGGGGAATGCCTGCCAGTTGAGGAACGATGCATCGCGCACTTTCACCCGAGAAATTTTAGCATCTTTGTCGGTCGTCACTGCGTACACGATATCGCCGCGCCAACCTTCTACCGTAGAGATGGCAAGAGAATTTTTCCGAGGAGGATTCTTCTCGAGGAGAGATTCATCCACTTTCCGGAATGGCTCGTTGGGAAGCGCTTCGAGTGCCTGCTCGATAATTTTAAAAGATTCGTACACTTCGAGGATGCGCACCTTGAGGCGCTCGAGGACACCGCTCCCCTGCCGTGTCGGAATATCGAAATCAAAGTCATTGTACGCTGCGTACGGAAGATCTTTCCGCGCATCTTTGCGGAGGCCTGCTGCCCGCGCCGGTACCCCCACCACACCGTAGTCGCGCACCACCCGAAGCGGAAGAATACCGGTAGGAGTGAGGCGATTGCGGAGGGAGAGACTTCGCTCCGCCACCGAGACGACTTGTGAAAAATCTTTTCGAATGAGCGGAATATCTTTCAAAAGTTTTTCTGCTTTCTCTGCGGAAATATCTTTCGCCACGCCACCAGGAATATTTACTCCGCGAAGAAAGCGACTCCCTGTGAGCTCATCGTTCCAGCGAAGAATTTTCTCTCGAAGCCGCGAACCATGTGCGCCACCAAAAGAAAATGCCGTGTCGAGCATGATGAAGCCGATGTCGTTTAAATGATTTGCCACACGCTCAAGCTCGGCAAAAATTACTCGCAGGAAAAGCGCTCTTTTGTCGGGGAGAATTCCGGCGAGGTTTTCTACCGCTTGGCAAAATGCGAGCGAATGTGCGAAGGAGCTGTCGCCCGAGACCCGTTCGGAAAGTGAGATTTTTTTTGCGAGCGGTAATGTTTCAAAAAGTTTTTCCACGCCTTTGTGTTTCCACCCAAGCTGCGGGTCGAGAAGCTGTATTTCTTCGCCGAGGACGCTAAAACGGAAATGTCCTGGCTCGATGATGCCCGCGTGTACCGGGCCGACGGGGATCTCATACACTCCCTCCCCTTTCACCGTTTCAAATTCGTATGGCTTACCTTTCGCCATCGGTGGGCGTTCGTTCCACTTAAAATCTTTTCGAAGAGGGAAAACATTTTCTGGCCAATTGGCGTGAAGCACGGTTGGGCGAAGAGCTGGGTGCCCTACTGGTACAAGCCCAAACATCGTCCAGATTTCGCATTCGTAGGTTGAAAATTCATGAAGCTTTGAAGCGAGTGAAGGAAATTCTTTTTGCGTATCAAAAAACGGGACAATGAAAATATTTGTCTCCGGCACTGCGAAGATATAGTAGATGCGGAAGGCGCCATGATCACTGCGCTCATCGGCCGCGACGATGGTTTTGAGCGGGAAACCTTCTTCTTTGTACATCCGAAGCAGTGTGTTTTTAAACTCCATCCCATCTTGAGAGAGCGGAAAAAGAATACAGTCGCCCTCTATCCTCGCCTCGGAAGAATGGGTGGTGTAGAGATTTTGAATG
>CALMXW010000110.1 GCA_937871115.1 uncultured bacterium | reverse complement strand
ACCTGCCGTGCGAGACGTCCACACCGTACCAACCCACGCGCATCCCGGCATTGCCCGGATTCCAGTTCACGCTGGGCACGTCGCCGGCGGAATCGCGAGAACCGGAGCAAAAAGTGAGTCCAGTTTTATCCAGGTGCTCACCGGTCTCAGTATAGTGCCTGAGACCGTGTGTCAACCTCTCTAGGAGAGTCTCTCCAATTTCCATATGGGGGTCTGCCTCTCGAGTGGACTTGCCAAGAAACTCGGCGTCCGGCTCGACACCGTCCAAGACCCAAACCGCATAGTGACTCGTGGGTGTTCTCGCGTTGGTCGGCACTGCGGTGTTAAGGTCGTCCGTGTACCTCCAGCATTTAAACAACTGCTCACACCTCTCGAACATCTTGTTGTTCGTCATGCCACGGGCGATAATGAGCAACCGCCACTCCCCGATCGTGGGTCTCGGCGGAATGACAACCATACTGAAGTCAACATCCCAGTTGAAATATTCCTTGTAGAATTTTTGCCACTCCTCATGAAGGGCTATAAACTCATCCACCCCTACCAACGAAAACACCTCACGGAGTTTTTGTTTGAGTTCGGTCTTGTGGCTAAGCCAGTACGACACCTGGTCGAAATTGAGGATGCTCCCCAAAAAATCGACCATAAACCCAGCGAGTGACCCAAGTTGCTTAAAGCTCGGGTCTCGAGATTTTGCACCATTGTTCATGGCGTGTCCTCTTTCCAAATCAAAGAGCGAAATTGCTCACTTCTATACTAACATATTGTATTAAATAAGTCAAACTTTTTGGATTCCCTACAGCTTCTCCTGCTCGGGGGCGACGGGGCGGATTTTCCAGAACTTGTGGCTCAGTACGGCGAGAGTGTCGGTGAGCTCTGGATTCTTCATAAAGTAGAGCGAAATGATGAGTGCGGCGATACCCAAAATGCCCGAGAGAAAGCCCTGGAGAAAAATCCCCATGAAGGTATCGAGATCGAAAACATTCGCAAAAATTTGGAGAAATACCCACGCAACAAATGCGAGAGTAGAAGAAGCCACAATGCTTTGAAGAAGCGAGCGGAGAATTTTTGGCGCAAAGTACCCAAAATCTTTTTGAAAAAATTTCCAGAGAAGTACGGCGTTCAGCACCATGCCACAAGTAAACGCGAGCGGAAGTACGGTGACGAGGCTCCCCGGTATTCCCTCAATGCGGAGAATGGCCTCGAGGGTGTTACGGAAGAATGCGGAAGATTGAAACATGGAAAAAAAAGAAAATCCCAAAAGCACCGCCACCGCGGAGGAGGCGACATTGATATAGACCGGGCGTTTTGTGTTGCCCGCCGCATAATATCCGCGAGCAAATAAGAGCACAATATTTTGCGCCAAAAGCGAAACCACAAAGAGCGCGAGGCACGCGGCGGTGAGGCGAGTGTGGTCCCAGTTAAACTCACCGGAGCCCAAGATCACGCGCACGATTTGCGCACGCAAGACGACAAAAAGAAACACCACCGGAATAGACCAGAAGATGACGTGGCGCACGGCGGTAGAAATATGCTCGAAGAATTTTTGCATGTCCCCTGCCCCGAAGGCGCGCGCGAGTGTGGGAAATGCGGCGACAGAATACGAAACGCCGATAATAGAAAGTGGCACCGACTGGAGATTGAACGCAAACTGAAATATTGAAATTGAGCCAGCGGAAATAAGCGAAGCGAGCGCGGAGAGGATGAGGATAGCGAGGTAGCTTGCCGAGAGTGCGAGTGTGCGAGGAAGCGAAGTCGCAAACACGGGAATGATTTCACTCATCCGCACTTTCCCAAAGCGAGGAAGAAGCCCTTCTCGAAGGACAGCGGGGAGCTGAATCGCAAGGTGAAGAAACGCACCGAGAATAACCCCCACGGCAATACCTCGTACACCATACGCAGGAGAAACAAAAAGTATGCCGAGGATAATCCCAAGGTTGTAGAGTACCGGACTCACCGCGAAAACGAAAAACTTTTTTGACGACTGTGTGATGCTTCCGAGAAGATTTGAAAAACCGAGAAGAAACGGGGAGACAAGAAGAAGCCGTGAAAGAAAGATAAATTGCTCACGGGCTGCATCAGGAAACCCCGGGGCAATGAGTGGCGTGAGGTATGGCATCGCGATAAAGAGCACGAGAGCTACCACTGCCATCACAGAAAACAGTGCCGTGAAAACACCCGAGAGAAATTCTTTTGCCGCTTCCGCCCCCTCTTCTTTTTTTCGAATCAGGAATGGTATGAGGACGTACGCTCCAGCGAGAGAGGCCAGAGAGACGAAAAGAAAATCAGGGATTCGGAAAGCGGCGTAATAGATGTCGAGCTCAAGCGACGCGCCGAAAATATTCGCAAGCAGGCGGTCGCGGAATATTCCGAGTATTTGAGAGAGGAGAGCGAAGATACCGAGAAGATACGCGGCCTCATTCATGCCGTTAAATTCGCGGTGAAAGATTTTAAAAAAACGCTTGACCATGTTCTCCTACTTCCCTCTTCGTATTTTTTCAGCGACAACAAGCAAAGGGCTTGCGAGGAAGATGGACGAGTAGACACCGGCAATGATACCCACAAGAAGCATGAGGGAGAAGAGGTGGATAGAGGCCGGACCAAGGATAAGCAATGCTATAAGTACCAGTATTACAGTAAGTGAGGTATTAACGGAACGGACGAAAGTTTGCTGGAGTGATTTGCCAACCGTCTCAGAAAAATCATTCGAAACTTTGAGCTTGAGATTTTCGCGCACTCGGTCGAACACGACGATAGTATCGTGCACAGAAAACCCGAGCACCGTGAGAAGCGCTGTCACGAAGAGTACATCGACTTCCGCTCCGGTAAAGTGACCCAATGCGGCGATCACTCCCACCGGGACGACCACGTCGTGGAAAAGCGCAATGAGGGTAATGATACCGAACTGCCAAGAAGGGACCGGGTGAGAAACTTTTCGGAATACGAAAGCAACGAAAAGCACAATGGCAAGCATGACCGCAAAGATAGAAACCCAAGCTTTGTTGCGGAGCTCTTCACCCACCACCGGGCCGATGGTATTGAAACGTTTTTCAGTAACATTCCATTTGCCACCAAGAGAAAGTGCGGAAATAACTTTTGCGTGATCTCCTTCAGAAAGATGCTTCGATCGAATGATATAGCCCTTCTCTCCTGTCGGCTGGATGATGGTCTCTGCAGTGCTGGTAGAAAGAGGAGAGAGTACAGATTTTAATTCTTCGATTTCTGGACGGGTGGAGGCTACGGCTACTGGTGTGGTGGTGGGAGCGGTACTCGTCGCGGTCACTGTGCTCGTGTTTGCCGAAAATTCTACTTCCGTGATACTTCCACCGGTGAAATCGATACCGTATCGAATGCCCCACACCAGTACTGCCGCCACGCTCGCTATCATGAGCACGACAGAAATTCCAATGAAGAAGTTTTTGTATTTGATGATAAACATGATCTGTTATTTTATTCCGCTACCGAATAAGAACTTCACTCCGCGACCAGATCCCGCTACGCCGAGCGCAAGGAGGAAAGTACGCGTGACCGTGAGTGCCGTAAACATCGAGACGATCACACCGATACCGAGCGTGAGGGCAAAACCTTGTACCATAGAAGTACCGAACCAAAAGAGGATGACGGATGAGATGATCGACGAAAGATTACTGTCGCGAATAGAAAACCATGCACGAGCGAAACCTTCCTCCACTGCATCATATGCCGTACGGCCTTTTCGAAGCTCTTCTTTCATGCGCTCAAAGATAAGGATGTTCGCATCCACTGCCATGCCGATAGAGAGGATGAAACCAGCGATACCGGCAGAGGTGAGCGTGACCGGAATAAGTTTAAAGAGTGCAAGCATGATAGCCACATACACCGAGAGCGCCAGACCGGCGAGAATTCCCGGCAAGCGATACCAGAGGATGAGGAAAAGAATAACGACAACAAAACCAATGATACCTGCGTGAGTGACTTTTTGGTATGCTTCTTCGCCGAGCGATGCGCCGATGGTCTGCGCAGAAAGCATAGTAATAGGCACAGGGAGTGCTCCGGCATTCAAGCGACCCACAAGCTGTTTCGCTTCGTCAATTTTGAAGTCACCGGTAATCTGCGCTTTGCCTCCAGTGATCTCCTCACGTACGACAGGCGCCGAAATTACCGCACCATCCAAATAGATAGCAATTCTTTTCCCAACATTCTCTTTTGTGATTTGTCCGAAAAGCTCCGCGCCAGCATCATTAAATGCAAGTGATATTTGTGGCGAACCGATATTTGGATCAAATTCAAGGATAGCCTTCTCCAAGTAGCGACCTGTCAAAGCAGTCCTGATAAAATCGGGATCTTCAAAAGCAAGCGGGTCGATAGCTCCCACCACTCCGGAAGCCTGCGCTTCTTGCGCCTTCTTTATCGCGGCGAGGATTTGATCACGCTCAGCACTCGCACGCTCGGTTTTAAATTCAAGGACCGGAGTCTGCCCGATCATCCTGATAGCTTGGTCGGTATCGGTGAGACCCGGAAGCTCGACGATAAGCCGCTCTTCGCCCGCACCCGCACCAGCGAGGAAGCTTGATTCTTCTACCTGCACCACCGGCTCAGCTACACCAAACATATTCACGCGACGCTCAATGACGTCACGAAGTGCTGCCATGGAATCACTCACATCTCCCGCAGGAAGTGCAGATGTGTCAGCTTTATACACGAGGTGCGTACCACCCTGGAGGTCGAGTCCGAGGCGAACGGGGAAATTTTCTATCTTCGGAAATTTATTGAACGGGCTCGTCTCTGTCGCGTAATCGAAGTATCCGATTCCGATTCCAACGAGAAGAAGAAATACTGCCCACAAGCGCATCTTGGTCATAATAGGTGCATTATATGATTTTCTCGGAGCTTTGCAAGGGAATGCTTACACCACCTGGGTAAGCAGCATATTCGTCCCGCCACTTTTTCCAAACGGTACTCCGGCGGCGATAATAAATATGTCGCCCTTTTTTGCCATCCCTTCGTGGATGAGCATTTTACGTGCCATTGTGGTAGCCTCGTTCACATCTTTTATTGGCTCAACAATTTTTGGCGTGCAGCCGAATGAAAGCACCGAGCGCTGAAATGTGTGCTCGACTGGCGTAAGGACAAGAATCGGATGTGTCGGCTTGTAGCGTGAGATCATTCGCGCCGTCGTGCCAAGCTCAGAGAAAGCGACGATAGCTTTTGCTCCCGTATTGTATGCCGTCTTTACCACCGCTGCCTTTCTGTTTCAACCACTGCGTAAAATCAAGTACGTTTTGCCATT
>CALMXW010000109.1 GCA_937871115.1 uncultured bacterium | reverse complement strand
CGAAGATTTTTCCGAAGCAGGGCAAAACTCTCTCGGCGGATAGTCCAATATTTTGCCGTCTCAGGGCCACTCTGCGCAACCCGAGTATGAATATCGAGCTTGAGTGCGTCGAGATCGTTCTGTGCGGCCTGGCATTTTCGGAGAGCTTCTTCGTTGGTGTCCTCTGCAAATTCTGCCATGAGGACAAGCTTTGGCACACCGCCGGTGAGTACCATTCGGACTTCGGGAAGAAAGGAGAGTCCGAGAGAAAGTGCTTTTTTAAAACCCATCTGTTTGATCATTTGCGGCAAAAATCGCACTGCGAGCTTGAAGGTGTGGTCATCGTAGGACTCGAAAGACTCAGGAACATACTTCAAAACATGATGGACAATGTCTGGGAGAATGGCGACATCGGAAAGAAAAACAACGAGCATGGCGCGATGCTCTTTTGGTTTTACTAGAGAGAGTTTGGCTTTTGTCATCATAGCGAGTGTGCCTTGCGCGCCACAGATAAGTTTTGAAAGATCGAAAGTCTTTTTCTCGTCATCCATAATATTCCACAGGGCATACCCGGCGGAATTTTTTGAAACCTTTGGTCGAGCGGCGTCAATTTCATTTTTGTGCACCGTGAGAAGCTCATGCATCTTGCGATAAATCTCACCTTCAAATCCCTGTTCACGCTTTTTTCCTTCGAGCTCTTCTTCGTTTAGTGCACGAAAAGTAGTCTGCGTACCATCGGAAAGGACAACGTCAATTTCACGGACATATTTTTCCGTCTTGCCGTATTCAAGAGTCCGCTCACCACCAGAGTTGTTGTTTACGATACCGCCCATAGCACAAAGCTCACGTGAAGCAGGATAGCTTGGAAGAATGAACCCTTTCGCCAAAGTCGCTTTTTCAAAATCGCGATAGTAGACCCCTGGCTCTGTCACCGCATAGCCATCTCCCACTTCGGAGATGTGATTCATGTATTTAGTAAACACCGACACGAGAGAGGAGGTGAGGGGACCACCGGTCATATCTGTCCCTGCCGAGCGACCAGTCAGAGATATATCGACGCCTTTTTCTTTCTCTTCACGAACATACTTCACAAGGACTGAAACATCATCTGCGTCTTTTGGAAACACCACAAGCGAAGGCATCCGCTCGAAGAGGCTCGTATCTCGAGAATACTTCGTACGGAGATCGGCTGCCTCGCTCACATCGCCTTTTAATTTCGCCGCGAGATCGGCGCGAATATTTTGTACAGTCATGGGTATATTTTACCCCAAAATGCCAAATTACCACACCCCTGGGCCGTCGCCCTCGAGGTACCATTTGTTTTGAACCTTCGTAATCTTTATGACTTCTCCTTTGTCTGTCTTGCAGGTGCCATAATCTGGGGTCTGCTCGAGAAGTTCCACACACCCGCGAAAATTATAATAATCCTGGAAAGTGCTGTGTGCCCTTTGAAGAACAAAGATCCAGTACACTCCAGATGTCACAGCAAAAACTATGCAAAAAGAAAGCAAAACAACAACGGTCTTAATTTCCCCATTTTTTGTCATACGAAGTGAAATATTAAATTATAGCAGAAAGTCCAACGAGAAATCCGACAAATCCGATCGGCTCCCGATAGGGCAGAAGAGCACCATATACCTTTGCTCCCCAAGAGTATTTTTTTGCATGCTCACCCGCAAGAAGAATACCCATAGCAATAGCAAAGAGTGATTGGCCATAGCCACCGTGGAAATACCAAATATATCCGAGACCGGTGCGATTTATCAGATTGAGTACACCCAAGACAAAAGTCACAACACCAAGAGTAAGCTCATGTGGAGCCATCGTAGTCTGAAACTTCTGCATCGGCTCTTTTAGTGCACCGATTTTTTTTAAGATTGAGCCCGAGAGAACGAGTCCAGAAAGAACGTTTATTATCGGAGTGATTTGATAGAAAAACATAAGTAAAATTATACCCCAATGTTTTTCTTTTGCAAACAATTACCTGTAATTGTTTGTCCTGCTCCACGGCTCCATTCATATAAGGGTCGATGTGAGACTAATAACATCCTTAACGAAAAACAAAAACATGATAGACCCAAATGAGAAGAAGGTAGATGGAAAAGATGAAGAGAAGAAGAATGATGACACTCATCACATGCCGGAAAAAAAGCCGGAAGAAAAAAGTAGCTAAATCCTAATAACCACAAGAGACGCTTACTGCCAAAAAGGGAAGTAGATCTTATTACTTCTCTTTTTGGTATTCATGAAATACATCGTCTCCTGGCACGTCTTCTTTTTTAGAGAAAACAAGAAGTTTGTTCATAGTTACATGCACCCCAAGAAACATCTTAGAAAAAATTCCCCAACCTCACTGAAACTCAGCGTGCTGACACGGTGGCAACAGGTACAATTTGCTTTTTATCTTACCCTTGGACTCGGACTCACCGCTATTTTTGGAGCATGGTGGTTTGAGCCTTCTCATATCCCACAAAACTTTACTGACGGGAGACACATTTTTGACTACCTTCTCTTTTTTATACTCACCTACATCGTCTGGCACCATATCATGATGGAGGTATTTTCTTGGTATATATCTGTATATGCAAAACACCCGGCCGCAACACCTCCTCCAGAAAATGGTCTTCGCGTAGCCTACCTGACCGCATTTGTTCCAGGAGCAGAGCCGTACAGTGTTCTTGAGGACACCATGAAAGCAATGTCGAGTATTGATTACCCCCACGATACCTGGCTCCTCGATGAGGGTAATGATGATGAGGCAAAAAGAATTTGTGCGCGATATGGTGTAAAACATTATTCCCGAAACGGAAAAGCACACTTTAATACTGACGGGGGAAAGTTTGCAAAGAAAACCAAGGGTGGGAATTATAACTCCTGGCTTGAGCACTATTCCGACCATTATGACATTGTCGCTCAGCACGACATGGATTTCATCCCAGCAAAAGATTTTCTGACCCGCACACTGGGATATTTTCGAGATCCACAGGTCGCATTTGTTGGCACTCCGCAAGTATACGGAAATCTAGATGAATCCTGGATTGCGCGCGGAGCAGCTGAACAAACCTACGGATTTTATGGGCCTCTTCAAAAAGGATTCTACGGCCACGACATGACACTTCTCATCGGTGCAAATCACATTATGCGAATGTCTGCCTATCGAGATCTCGAGGGGTACACCGCACACATTACCGAAGATCTTTTGACAGGGATGAAACTCTACACTCACAAAAATAACTGGAAGAGTGTGTACGTCCCCGAAGCTCTGCTCATTGGCGAGGGGCCGACGACCTGGGCATCATACTTTGCCCAACAAATGCGCTGGGCATATGGATGTATGGATATATTTTTTCGACATTCACCCACACTGCTCCCAAAGATGAGGACGCGGCACATTGCAAATTATGCCATACTCCAACAATTTTATTTTTCTGGCGTTGCACAGGTTGCGGGAGTATTTCTTCTCACTCTGTATTTTTTATTTGGAATAACATCTGCAAACATGACGCTTCTTCCGATTTTAGTGCTTTACCTGCCACTTGTGATTTACCAAATCTTTCTTAGTGTTTGGCTTCAACGAATCAACATAGAGCCAAAAAGTGAACACGGATTACTCCTTCGCGGAAGGCTTCTCTCTCTCGCGGTATGGCCGATTTTTTTCCTCGCATTTGTTGGCGCGGTGAGAGGGAAGCGGCTTACCTATGTTGTCACCCCAAAAGGAAACCAGGACGTCGAATACACCCCGTCTCTCTTTGTCCCACATCTCGTACTTGGATCAATAACCCTCCTTGATATTATTGTTGGATTCGCGCTCGGAAATGCGGCACCAGTGATACTTTTTTGGGCACTCCTCAATACGCTCATAATGTACTATTTCTTTTTTTCTGAAGCCACACACTTCGTGTTAGCAAAGTATGGTTTTAGTTTTGAAGCTCTGAGAAAAAATATTACACCTCCGCACACCACTTCTTGATCTCAACGGAAGAGCTTTCAGCATTTTATGCACCCCGAAAATTTAAATAAATATCTCTACGTCCAAAAAACTCCAACTTGGATGATCCGAAGTCTCTACTCCCTTGGAATACTTACTTGGTGTGGTGTGATATATGGGTATAGTTTATTTTTCACCGCCAACCGAACTTTTTTCTACATTGTCGCACCCTTCATAGGATTTCTTATTATCTATCATCTCGTGAGCTACTCTATTATTTTGTTTTACAAACAATTTGACTTACGAAGACACTTTTTCTTGCTCAAACACTTCAATTTAGAAAAATTATCGAGCGTCCCTGGCTCTCTTCCCTTGGTAGATATTTTTCTCCCCATCTGCGGAGAAAGCGCATATGTACTGAGCAAAACATTTCTCGCCGTCCTAAAAATTAATTATCCCAACAAGCAGGTCTACGTACTCGACGACAGGGGAGTAGAGGAGCATAAACTTCTCGCAGAAGAGCACGGCTTCATTTACTTGAGTCGAGAGGATAAGGGCCACATGAAGAAAGCTGGCAACCTCAAGCACGGATATGAAAGGTCTGCCGGAGATTTTATCGTAATCTTTGATGCCGACTTTGCACCACATCCAGATTTCATACGAGAACTTCTTCCGTACATGAGCAACCCACGTATCGCCATTATTCAGTCGCCACAATATTTCCAGACAGATCAAGAGGTCCACCACCGCTCGCCACTCGAATATGGAGCCTCACACACTCAGGAAGATTTTTATCGGTTCATCCAAGTAGCGCGAAGCAGACTCGGCGCTCCGATTTGTTGCGGGTCCAATGCGATATATAGACGAAAAGCTCTCGACAGTATTGGCGGGACCGTGCAGATAGAACACAGCGAAGACGCCTACACCGGCTTTGAGCTTCTCAAGAAGGGGTGGCAAGTTACATTCATACCTATTATTCTCGCCGTGGGCCTTTGCCCAGCAGATCTCCATGCCTATTTCCACCAACAACATCGGTGGGCGAGCGGAAGCTTGAGTCTCATGCTCAATAAAAGTTTCTGGACATCACGTCTCTCTTTTTCACAAAAGCTCTCTTTTGTTTCAGGGTTCCTGTACTACTTGAGTCATCCCGTCATGATTTTGTTTTCATTTCAAATCTTTATACTTCTTTTTCTTTTTCACGATTATGCTAATTTATGGAACACTCTTCCGTTCCTCCCATGCATCCTTTTTTCATCTTTTGTCATTCCACTTTTTCGAATTACTCGAGGGCGGATTGGAAGCTTCTTGGCGCGAAATGCCTACCTCTACAGCTACAGCCATGCCACAGTGGTCGCATTCCTCCATCGCTCGATCGGATGGGAAGCCGCTGGAACAAAAAGAACAAACATATCAAAGGAATATATGCAGCAGACGATATTTGTTTCCGGATACTTTCTTGTATACATGGGCCTCGTAGCCTTCTCGGTGGGGACGGGTGTAATAAATATATTCAACGTGAGTCAGTACTCTCTTCTCTTTTGGGTTTTTTATAATATTGTTTCGACCACATTCATTCTTTTTCACTTTTACATGGTTCTCGATCATGCAAAACAAGAAGAAGTTTCGGCGCAAAAAAAATATCTCCCTCTCCTCGTTTGGCGAATGAAAACTGCCGGGGGATATGTCGCTATTCTTCTCTGTCTATTTGTGAGTGCTGTATCTTTTCCCGGCTATGTGGAAAGTCATATTTTGTTGTATGCTCGCACATAATCAACGTACATATACGCGGGGAATTTCGTGGAAGGATCCGGTACTCCCGGCCAGCTTCCTAGTCCACCCACAGCGAGGTTGACCAGCATGTAGAAGGGTTTATTGGTGTCTGGGTTTGGCAAGCAGTGTGCATAAGCTACGCCGTCAAAATAATATGTTATAGCGTCTGCTTCAACATCCACCCCATAGGTATGAAAATCTTTTGTGAGATCAACGCCGAGGTTGTGCCACTCTCCGCATGATTTGTCTTTTTTTCCAGCTACAGTATGTGAGGCATAGTGAATCATAGTGGCCTGTCCCTCACCTTTGTCGTTTGGGGCACCGAACGCTTCCATAGCGTCTACTTCCGGTGGCCAGGTGGCATCGGTAGGCAAAAGCCAAAACGCTGGCCAGAGACCTTTTCCTGGTGGAAGCTTCGCGCGCATTTCAAAATATCCGTATGTTTGTGAAAAAGAAAACTGGGTTGTAATCATGCCGGAGGTGTACTTCGCCCATGGCCCGACGGCAGACAAAATGACATCGTCTGATGGTGCTGCTTCAATAACCAATACTCCGTTGTTCGTAGTAAAAGGATTTTTTGCTGACGTCGGAGTAGGGGACTTCTTGTTGAGGTAATCCAAAAATGTTGGGTCGATATACACTTCGGCTTCGCTATTGCCCGGATTGGTACGCGAACAAAAGTGATACACCGTTTGCCAGGTGCCTGTGCCACCCTTATCACAAAGAATATTTCCATTTGTATCCGTGTACCTACTAAACGAATTAAACTCATCCCGAAAGGTGAGATGCATGTTTTTGAGCAGATATGCCGAAGTACCCGACTGCGGGCCAGCAATGCTTTCCATTACTTTTGAGGGGAGTGAGAGAAATTGCTCTGTGAGAGTCGGTGTCGACGTTGATGCTTGAGTCGATGTGCTGGTCGATGTTGCCACTGGTGAAAGCGGGTCCGGCTGAACGTATTCGGATTGTTGAGGATTTCTCCCTGCGATTAAAAACCCAAGGAGAGCGAGTATCGCCACGACACAAAGTACGATAGCGACCCTTTTGGCCGGGGTGAGTTTTGCAAGAATAAATGAGCGCATTACTTTGGCATCATACCACGAAAGGGGCGTACTCACACGCGAGGCCAGTTTACTTTGCAAAGAAAGATTTCACTGCATCAAATGATGATTTGTTACTCATATCGTCATTGATCAGAGATTCGTTGCCGCCGAGCCCAAGGTGCCAGTAGTTGAAACCAATAATATTTTTTCGTAAAGCGGCCCCCATACTATTTATCACCTGCGCCACAATGTCACCTCCGGTAATCGTACCCCATTCTCCGATGACAATCGGGGTGTTTGGATATTTTGTTTGAATTTCATTTAAGTCATTTGTCATTGTGTCACCAACGATCTCGGGGTAGTGGTCGATAGTGATGTTGCCCATGGCCGCCACAGTCGAGTCTTCTAAGATCCCATGCCAGTCTGGATTGTTGTCACCCCAAGCGACAAAACCGTCGAAACCAAAGTATCCAATTTTCATTTTCCCACCAAGGCCAATGCTCTGAAATGCGGAGTCAGAGGTTGTCATCGCATCGCGAAGCCACTGATTAAATTCTGCCGCCCCACTAAATATACAAATATTTTGAGGGCAGTACGTAATTCCTGTTATGCCGCCATTTTGCGGCTCTGGTATCGGGGTAAAAATATCGCCTGCTCGGAAAAATGTTGGATTAGCTTTTATATACTCACTAATAAGCGTCAGATAATTTTTAGATGCGTCTTTTGGGGTGTCGTAAATACCTTCGAACGCAAGCGGGGCGTGACGATGCCACACATTGAGTCCGCGAGTGTGCACCGCGTCAACCCAGAGCTTCGTGTAGGACACACTCGAGCCACACGCCGGGTTATCATATGGCGTTTCAACAGCGACATAATTTACTCCAAGCTCTACGGCTTTGTCCAACCACGAACTAATGAACTCCGGGGAATCTTGACCACAAACTTTATCTTTCGTTTCTTTCATTGAAGAGACACTCCGTATCGCCCAAAAGTGACCACCACTTGTAGGAGCCACAGCAATAGAAGGTGCCACAGTACTCGTGGGGGGAGGAGTTGGAGCTGATTGCTCGACACTCGTATTCGAGGATACTGTGCCCGTACTGGGTGGTGTGTTTGGTATGCCCGTTGTTGGTAGTGGGGGTGTCGGAGACTGATTCGTCTGTCTAATTTTTTCGGAAACATTTCTCGATGTCTTTAATATGCGTTTGTTTCGGGAAGCAGCTCCTCCGGCGAGAAGATTCTCTGTCGCTGTTGCTAAAGAGTTTTCTCCAGGTCTATCAGCGCTAATTTTTTCAATGGTAAGTGTGTACGAAGTGGGGTACCAAAAACCCGTTTGGAGAGAAGCGATATTTTCGAGCGACTGATCGACAGAAAAATCTTTGAGCGGAATCTTTAACGTTTGCTCTCCAAAAGTACAATTTTGCCCATAGTCCGCGAGTGAAACACTATACTTTTTTTCGTCCGAAGAGACAAGGCTAATCTCTGATGCTGGGCCCCTGAGAATACAGACTCCCTGGAGATCATAGCTGATAGAGATTACATCTTTACCCATGAGGGCGCCTCGGTCTAAGGGTTGTATATTTTTAGCGAACTCTTTTGTTCCTTGAACCAATAATGGTTTCTTTAATACTTCATACGAAAGGGTGCTCTCATGGGAATACCAGTACATAATAGCAGCTCCCGTGAAGATAAGTAAAAGAACGAATATCCAAACCCATTTTTTGTTTTGCATGTTCTTGTGTGTACTATAACACTTTCTATTGGAGACGAGTACGAAAGAGGAATATTACACACGAAAGAAAGAACTCGCGACTTATCGCCACTCTTTAATCACACGCCACTTCATATTGACGGCAGCCCCGAGTGTGAGGAGGATGAGGAAGAATTGCGCAAGTCCACCAAGAATCGGCACAAGGCTCATAAAGGAGAAAACGAGAACGCCAAGAAGTACACTTTTCCAATTAACTTCGGATTCTTTCTTCGTAATGAAGCGATAGAGGAAACTTCCGAACACAACTGGTGCAAAGAGTGATCCGAATATCATCGCAGCGATGAAGCTGATAATGCCGAGTATACCCAGAGGTATACCAACAACAGTGGCGAGAAGAATGACCGAGACTATTGGCATCACAATGAGAAAGATGAGTCCTCTTCCCATTTCTTTGAAGGGTTCTTCATATGCGATGTGTGTCACTTCTGTCGTGAAGCGGCGAAATGCGAAGGCAAAGAAGAAACCTCCTACCAGCATCATGAGCAACTTGATAAAGAGGAAAGCCGAGGCAAATGCCCGACGAGTATCCGGAGAAGGTTTTGGTGTGGGTGTGTAGGTCACTTTACCTTTGACTACTGCACCAGCCTCCATTACGACTTCCTTGGAAGCTTTGTACGTGAGGGTACCCTGCACCACCGCAGAGGGGCCGAGGGTGAGTTTGTCGGTCTGCACGTCTACATTTCCTGCGATCGGAGCATTCAAGTACACCTCGCCACCGGCAACACGCACATCTCCCGCTGTCGCTGCGTCGAGCCGAACTTTCCCGCCCGCCAATGCGACATCGCCACCGACTGTGCTTCCTGAAAGATTTATCTGCCCGCCAGCAGCAAGCACATCGCCACCGACTGCACCTTGTACGACGATGGTACCGCCCACTGCGCGTACGTCATCGCCGACATCTCCAGTAATCGTGAGATTGCCACCGCTTATAACCACATCAGAAGAGACCTTGCCAGTGACAAGGACACTTCCTCCAGCCGCATAGAGATCACCATTTACCACACCCGCGCTTGAAAGCATTCCACCGACCGAATATAAATCATCATTCACAACTTGCGTAGCGGGGATATTCACCTCATCACCGGTATGAAAATCGAGAGCGGACACTGCGAGAGGGGAGAGAAGGGCGAGTGCCACCACCACTAAGCCCGAACCCGAACGAAAGCTTTTGTTTATTTGAGACATATTATTTATATAACTATTAAAATAGAGACCTCATTTAGATATAAAGCAGTTATACCACACTTTGAGAAAACAAAATAGCCCGCGCAATTAAGCAACGGGCTATGAAAACTCAGTGGGCGATAAGGCGCACTATTCTTTTCTGGGGCCGAAGACGCCTTTCTGGCGAGCATCTCTTGCCATGAAATGAACCTCATCCATTGTCAATCCTCTGGACAGGAGGTCGTGGCGGTACTCATACTCGCTCTCATAGTAAGTCATTTCGTACGAGACAGAATACCAGTCTAAGACGCCGGCGAGCCAGCCAAAGAATACCGCCAAGGGAAAAGTTTTTACGTTGGCGAGTGTCTCTGGCAAAAGAATGGCGTCCACCGTGACCGCAACCGAACCGAGGCCACAAAGAAGTATCACCACTGAAATATAGATTACGAGTAAGAGGATCGGCATCCGCAAGATGTGACGCGACCCGTTCACCCCGTGACCTGAAATACTCATGTTGGTGCGAATGAGCCCTCCCCCTACAAAGACCGCGGCCAGGACATTCATGAGCGCCATATTGTAGGCCCCTTCAGCGATCGAAGTAAGGTACGCTACAAGCCCGGCACCGAGAACAAAGATGAGCTTTGCTGCCCAGATGCTCTCTGAAGATTTTTCCTTTGTTGTCTTAGACGGGCTCAGACGAGGGTATTTCGAAAAAAGGACAAGCATTGCCAATATGAATACCACGAAAATCACCGCAAGGATTCCAAACAAGATGTCAGAATTTTGTTTGTCCGACGCAGCCAGTGCCCCTGAAGCATTCAAAAGAAATACAAGCCCACAGAAAAATCTGCACATCGTCTCATCTCCTCAGTTAAAAATTTCAAGAAACAGCGATCATTCTCTCCTTTCGAGAGACCCCAAGATGGTGCTTGAGCTTCGGAAATAATAATTA